>NZ_QUFH01000005.1:194381-238609 GCF_003478415.1 Clostridium sp. AF27-5AA | reverse complement strand
TTAGAATTTTCAGGGTTTTACATACTGTTCAGTTTTCAAGGTTCTTTGTTGTTGCCTCAGCAGCAACTTTTATAGTTTATCAAAAGTTTTTGCTTTTGTCAACACTTTTTTATTTTTTTACAAATCCACGTTTTTTTGAAATTTTTCTGAGTTCATCAAGAATCTTCAAATCATTTCTTTCGTTTCGTGTTTTGTTTTTGTCCTTGTCTCGAGGACGTATGTTATGATACCAGAGCATTCCCGGAAAGTCAAGCATTTTTCTAAATTTGCTATTTTATATGTTTTTTTGTGATTTTCAAGAATATTCTGGCATCATTTAAACAGAGCTATTTCTATATTGCTGT
This sequence comes from Clostridium sp. AF27-5AA, assembly GCF_003478415.1. Taxonomy (NCBI): domain Bacteria; kingdom Bacillati; phylum Bacillota; class Clostridia; order Eubacteriales; family Clostridiaceae; genus Clostridium; species Clostridium sp. AF27-5AA. The sequence goes on along the minus strand of NZ_QUFH01000005.1, from coordinate 238,265 downwards.
TCTTTCTTCTACAATTTTATTTTCTAATCAGCAGCTGGAACAGTTCTGACAGGTTCTGCAATCGCGTGCTGTCTGGTTCTATTGATTTTCATTGCCTTCCCGGGTTTTCTACGCAATGTTTTCCTTCTTTCCCATCCGTTCTGCTATCTTTCTGGCGCTCTCGGTCACTGCCAGACCGCCTTCACTCGTCTCGCGTAAAGCAGCCGGAAGCGCATTGCCGATCCGGCGCATGGAATCGACGACCTCGTCTGCCGGGATCGCGCTCTTGATTCCCGCCATTGCCATCTGCGCGCTGACCGCCGCATTGACGGCGCCGGCGGAATTCCGCTTGATACACGGAACTTCAACCAGACCACAGACCGGATCACAGGTTAGTCCCAACATATTTTTGAGGGCAAATGCCGCTGCATTCGCGATACACTCCGCATCGCCGCCCTGCAGATATGCCAGCCCCCCTGCTGCCATCGCACTTGCTGAACCAATCTCCGCCTGGCATCCACCCGATGCACCGGCGATGCTCGCATTTTCTGCAATAACCGCACCGATTCCTGCACTGACAAAGAGTGCCTCGACCATCCGGTTCTCCGTTTCCTTACAATATTCCTCATACGACAAAAATACCGCCGGAATCACCCCGCATGCGCCCGCCGTCGGAGCCGCCACGATTCGTTTCATACAGGCGTTGGACTCTCCCATTTTCACCGCTTTTTCCATCACAAGCCCCATGTATCCGCCCGCCAGGCTGCGACCGGAGGCATTGTATGCGTGCAGTTTTTCTCCGTCGCCGCCCGCCATTCCACTTGCCGAGACGATCGAGCCGTCGTATTCCTGATCTGCCTGGCGCATCGCCTGATACATCTGCCGCATTGTTTCAAACGATTCTTCCACCGTCACCTGGCGTTCCTGCACATCTGCCAGAAGAACCACCTTCCAGAGCGGAATTTGATGTTCGTTCGCTAAGCGGACCAGATCACTCACTGAATGATATAACATTTCCATTTTCCCGTTCCATTCCTTTTCTTATATGAACCTTTCCTATCGAAGACTTAAATATGTTACCTTTCGGATACCCTCCTGACGGCGCAGCCACACAAGCCCTTCTTCCGGAATCTCTTGATCGCACTCAATAACCATCACTGCCATGCCGCCGCGCGCCGCACGGTAGAGCTGCATCGTCGCAATATTGATCGATTTGTGCGCCAGCATCGCCGTCACATCCGCCACATGTCCCGGCTGATCGTCGTTGTGGACAACCAAGGTTGGATAACTGCCGGAAAAATTGGCTTCAATCCCATCGACCTTCGCAATATTGATCCGGGAACCGCCCAGTGATTCACCTACTACCGTCAGACTGCGTCCAGAAATACCCTCAAGCTCCAGTTCCGCCGAATTTGGATGCGCCTCTTTTAAATTAGCTTCCTCAAAGGAAAACTCAATCCCTTTCTCCTCTGCCAGGTGAAAGCTGTCCGGAATCCGCATGTCGTCCGGCACCATTCCTAAAAGTCCCGCAATCAGCGCTTTCTGGGTTCCGTGTCCGGTTCCCGTTGCCAGAAATGAGCCGTACAGACCAATCCTTGCCCGCTTAACCGGTTCCCCAAGAAGCTTCTGCGCCACAAATCCAATCCGAACCGCGCCCGCTGTGTGGGAACTGGACGGTCCGACCATCACCGGACCTACTATATCAAATAGATTCATATTTCTTTCCTTTTCTCTCGTTTACTTCGCCAGGTAGCCGCCATCCACCGGGATTACCGCTCCCGTTATATATTCTGCCGCGTCACTCGCTAAAAACACGGTAATTCCTGCCAGATCCTCCGCCTTCCCCCAGCGGTACATCGGGATCCGCGCCGTTACCTCTTCATACTGATCCGGATTTTTGGCTTTCATATCCGATGTGAGCTTTGTCTCCATATAACCAGGTGCGATCGCATTGACGGTCACACCACGCGATGACCATTCATTGGAGCAGGCTTTCGTGAGCTGCGCCACACCGCCCTTACTTGCCGCGTATGCCGGTATCATCACACTTCCGAAGAAGGAGGTCATCGATGCCACATTAATAATTCTGCCGTATCCATGCTGCAGCATATCCCGCGCCGCCAGCTGAGACATCTGGAACATAGCACCTAAATTTACTCGCAGAATCCGATTCCACTCTTCCATCGGAAAATCTTCTGCCACGCACCGGTGCTGAACTCCCGCACAGTTTACCAGTATATCCGCCTGACCATCAAGGCTTTCCACCAGACGCTTATAGATATTCGGAACCTCCTCTTCTCTTACCAGATCTCCCACTATTCCGTGAACCACCACACCGGTTGTCCGTGCAAGCGCATCAGCGCTCTCCCGCACCTTCTCACTTGTTCCCAAAATAGCAACCTCCGCCCCAGCTCTGCACAGTCCCTCTGCCATGCCATAGCCGAGTCCTCTGGTTCCGCCCGTGACGATCGCTTTTTTCCCCTTTAAGCTAAATAAATCCATGAAATCGCGCATCTTTTATTTTCCCTTTCAAAAGCACACATCTGTAAACAGCCCCTCTGCTGCAGATTACGAACTAGCGATATATTTGTTTTTTATTTCCATATATAAAAGCTGCCGCGAAACAAGAATTTCATTCTTTTCACAGCAGCTTTTTGACTTTTATTCAATGCATTTTCTTCCGCTGCCTGACTGGCTGCATCGAGTAATCCGCTTATGCCAACTTTTCGCCGGTCAGCATCTCATAACTCTGAAGATATTTTTCAATGGTCTTGTCCACAATCTCCTGCGGGAGTGTCCAGTCATTGCCCGGATGAGCGGTCAGCCAATCGCGTGCAAACTGCTTGTCGAAGGACGGCTGGGAATGTCCTGCCTCGTAGCCCTGTGCCGGCCAGAAACGGGAGCTGTCCGGAGTCAGCATCTCATCACCAAGAACGATGTTGCCATTCTCATCCAGACCGAACTCAAACTTGGTATCTGCGATAATGATACCTTTTTCCAGTGCGTACTCCGCACATTTTTTGTAAAGTGCAATCGTGTATTCACGCAGCTTATCTGCATACTCTTTTCCCTTGCCCGGGAAGTATTTTTCCAGATGATCTACGCTCTGCTCATAGGAGATGTTTTCATCATGATCGCCAATCTCTGCCTTAGTGGACGGTGTGTAGATCGGCTCCGGCAGTTTGTCAGACTCTTTTAAGCCTTCCGGCAGTTCAATTCCACAAACCTTTCCGGTCTTCTGGTAGCTTGCCCAGCCGCTTCCTGTGATATAACCGCGGACGATGCACTCAATCGGAAGCATCTCAAGCTTACGGCACATCATGCTCTTTCCTTCGAATTTCTCCTGCTGGAAGAATTCCGGCATGTCTTTTACATCTACGGAAATCATGTGATTCGGGATAATGTCTTTCGTCAGGTCAAACCAGAACTTGGACATCTGTGTCAGTACTTTGCCTTTGTTTGTCACTTCATTATGTAATATAACATCAAAGCAACTGATACGATCCGTTGCAACCATAATCAGGCTGTCTCCATTGTCATAAATTTCACGGACTTTTCCTTCTTTAATCGGTTTCATCTCCTGCATTTTTTGCACCTCATTCTTAAATTTTATGGTGGAATCCAGAGCCCCCCTATATCACAAATGTACAGCTCTGTATCCTTCTATCTGATAAATTACCACTTACCCGCCCTTATTGTCAAGACTCGCCTCCCCGTTTCCTCCTTAAATCCCAACAATTCAGCATTTTACCCTGTGGAAGGCGGTTTGGTATGAATTTTTCTACGCCGTTTTCTTCCAAAATGGAATAGTAAAAATGCAGCGTTATCTGCCGTTCTTCCCTGCTTAAAGAAGAGTTGGCAGATGACACCGCATTTTATCAATTTACCATTTATTATGTATATGCTTCGGATTCTCAGACCGACACACTCTTACTTATTTCAGAGCTGCAAATCCACGCTCCAGATCCTCGATGATATCGTCGATATGCTCAGTACCGATGGAAAGACGGATGGTGTTCTGCTTAATGCCCTGATCTGCCAGCTCCTCGTCAGTCAGCTGGGAGTGGGTTGTTGTTGCTGGATGGATAACCAGGCTCTTTACATCTGCTACGTTTGCTAACAGGGAGAAGAGCTGCAGATTGTCGATGAACTTATGAGCTTCTGCCTGTCCGCCCTTGATCTCAAAGGTGAATATAGAAGCGCCGCCGTTCGGGAAATATTTCTCATACAGTGCATGATCCGGATGATTCGGCAGAGACGGATGATTTACATGCTCTACTAACGGATGTTTGGACAGGTACTCAACAACCTTCTTGGTATTTTCTACATGACGGTCGATACGCAGAGACAATGTCTCAGTTCCCTGAAGAAGCAGGAATGCGTTGAACGGGGAAATCGTAGCGCCCATATCACGCAGAAGGATCGCACGGATGTAGGTAACGAATGCTGCCGGACCTGCTGCCTCTACGAAAGATACGCCGTGGTAGCTCGGATTCGGATCTGCGATTGCCGGATATTTGCCGCTTGCTTTCCAGTCAAATTTACCGGAATCTACGATGATGCCGCCCAGAGTGGTTCCGTGTCCGCCGATGAACTTGGTAGCGGAATGTACGACAATGTCTGCGCCATGCTCGATCGGGCGAATCAGGTACGGTGTACCAAATGTATTGTCAATGACTAACGGAAGTCCGTGTTTGTGTGCAATCTCAGCAATCGCGTCGATGTCCGGGATATCACTATTCGGATTTCCGAGAGTCTCCAGATAGATAGCACGGGTATTTTCCTGAATTGCACTTTCTACCGCTTCAAGATTATGAGCGTCTACGAAAGTTGTAGATACACCGAAATGGGAAAGTGTATGCTCTAAAAGGTTGTAGCTGCCGCCGTAGATGGTCTTCTGTGCTACAATGTGACCGCCGTCCGCTGCCAGTGCCTCGATTGTATATGTAATAGCAGCTGCGCCGGATGCGGTTGCCAGTGCTGCAACGCCGCCCTCCAGTGCTGCGATCCTCTTCTCAAAAACATCCTGTGTGGAGTTGGTCAGACGTCCGTAAATGTTACCGGCATCTGCCAGACCAAAACGTGCTGCCGCATGTGCTGAATTTTTAAATACATAAGAAGTGGTCTGATAAATCGGAACGGCTCTGGAATCGGTTGCCGGATCCGACTGCTCCTGACCTACGTGTAACTGAAGAGTCTCAAATCTATAGTTTCCCATCTCAAAATACCTCTCTTTCTATTTCTGAAAGTTTATTTCCTAGTATGTAAATTTGTTTTTATTTTATATTCATTTTTTATTTGAGCAAGCGTTTTTCCATTTATTTTCAAGTTTTATATAAAATAATTGCTTTTTCCGCAATATTATATTTGCTTATGCAAATGTATATTTAGCTTTTTGGGTAAACAAAAAGCCGGACCGCTTAATTTTCTTTAAGCTCCCGGGCAAATGGCTTGCATCTTAAATCGTTGTCATTCTCTTAAATGGCAGATATGCAAATTTACCTGACCATATAAAATGCCCGGGAATTACACATTCGACAACAACACATCAGATTTCCGTTCCATATAATATTCTGTCTTGCCATTGTATCTGCCTCCTTTTTATTTTCATGTTCTTTCTGAACTCGATGGCTTAATGATACTCTTATAAACCAACTTTGTCAATAGGTATTAGAAAAAAACTTTTTTCTATGTTTTCCACGCTTTTCTCCTTGAAAGTCCTATTACCTTGCGTTATAATTGGTTAATAGTAAGGAGGTTACCGAATGATATCGACAAAAGGAAGATACGCTCTGCGCGTTATGATCGATCTGGCGGAACAAAATTCTGCTGGATATATACCACTGAATGAAATTGCCACCCGTCAGCAGATTTCTGAAAAGTATCTGGAAATCATCTTGAAGGTTCTGGTCAAAAATAAATTACTGGAAGGACAGCGCGGCAAAGGCGGCGGTTACCGTCTGACCCGTCCGATTAATGAATATACCGCCGGAGAGATTCTGGAACTGACCGAAGGCTCTCTCTCTTCCGTTGCCTGCCTTGCACCGGATGCGCCGCCGTGCGAACGTCAGACAAGCTGTGTGACCCTGCCGATGTGGAAACGCTTTGATCAGGTTGTACACAATTTCTTCTATAATATTACTTTAGAAGATCTGGTAAAGGAAAGTCAGTCTTTGCCGAAAAGTACGAATTAGCATTTATAAATGAACGAAGGCATTCCATTTTGACCGAATGCCTTTTTATATATAGATTTTTCTATTTATTTCAGTATTGAAGCATCTCAAACGTTATTTTTTGATGCCTTTCCGCTCCTCTGCCCGCTCGAGCAGTTTCTCCGCCTCTTCCAGAGCTCCTGGAAGATACGCTTCCGTCCACTCTTTTCCGGCTTTTTCCTGCTTCTTGATTGCATCCCAATCTGTGATCGGTTCCCCCTGTTCGGACAGCATAGGCTTACCAAACACGTGCGGATGGCGGCGGATCATCTTTTCGCTGGCGCCATCCATGACCTCCCGTATCGTAAACAGTCCTTCTTCCTCCGCGATCTGCGCGTGAAGAAGAATCTGCAGCATTAAATCCCCCAGTTCTTCTTTCAGGTTCTCCGCATCGCCGGTCACCTCCCAGATATTGATACCGCCAATCACCTCTGCCGCTTCTTCAATGCAGTACGGTTTCAGCGATGTATGCGTCTGCGCCCGATCCCACGGACAGCCGTCCTCGGCACGGAGATGGCGGACTACCTCGCAGAAGCGCATGAACGATGCGGCGCGGTCATTTTCTTTTTTTATCTCATTTGATTCTCGTTTCATTCTCTCTATCCATTTTCTTGTCTGCTTTTATTTCTGAGCTTGTTTATATGCCTATTTTGTAGCTGTTCAGTACCTTCACAGCCACAAGCAAAAATCCATTAAAAATTGCCTACGGCAATGGGATTTTTGCCTGCTGACCCATATTTTCGTACGGTCAGCGCAGTAAATGCGCTGACCTACTGAACAGTTACCCCATTTTTTATTATATTCCAAATTTTGCTTTCTGTCAGCCGTAAAATAAATTTGGAATTGACAGTCTGATATTTTTCATTTACAATATAATTATAACAAAACAGATTCTTTTATTTATCGGGACTCCTGCCCGGATGCTCCCTTCGTAAATAAGAGCCATGAATCTTACAGGATACGTGGGTCTTTTTTTATTGCACATGATTCCGATACAGCTACCATACCGGACTGCTTCCAATCTTTTTTGATTTGGAAATTATCCAGTAAATAAGCGCTCGGATCATCCAGATAGAAAATCCCCTGTCAATTTCTGCACAATGCAGTATACCTGGAGGATTGATACCATGACTTTTTATGAAACTTTAGATTTAATTATGAAACAGGATTTTGGCGGTCGCGGACTTTTAGCATCTCTGCCTGCTTCCCCACTTGCGGCTGTGTCTGCTTCTCTCGCCCATGCGAAAAGAGCCGTTCTTCTGACCGGTTTCCCGGTTCGAATGCCAGACGGTTCTATTACCGGCGAGACGGATGGACCTTCCGGAACTGCCAACCTCGCAGCAGCGCTGACGGCAGCTGGCTGCGGCGTGTCAGTCGTAACCGACTGGTCTTCTTATCCGCATCTGGAAGCGGCTCTCCGCTTCCGCGCTCCGCAGGCAACCTTGATCCGTCTGCCGGAACAGAATACGGATAACTTTATCCGCACCTTTATCCGTGATGCAAAACCGACCCATCTGATCAGCCTGGAGCGCCCAGGTAAAGCTGAAAACGGACATTATCACAGCATGCGCGGTGAACAGCTCGACGACATGATCACGGATTCGGCTCTTTTCCTGTCTGCTGCCAGAGAAGCTGGTGCCACGGTCATTTCCATCGGAGATGGCGGCAACGAGATGGGAATGGGGACCTTCCGCCGTGAAATTCTCGCAGGTGTTCCACACGGCGAACTTATCTGCACCGCAGAAGCAGCAGACCTGACGCTGGCAAGCGGCGTTTCCAACTGGTGGGGCTGGGGCATTGCCTCCCTGCTCTCCCTGGAATTAGGACGGAATCTTCTCCCCTCTGACCGCACCGAGACAGAATTGCTCCGCCGGGTTGTGGCAGCAGGCGGTGTGGATGGATGCACGAAAAAAGCGGAACTGACCGTTGATGCACTCCCTCTGGAGACGCATCTGAGGATTTTGCAGTCTGTCCGCAAATTGACCGATGAAACACTTAAAAAGCAGACAGCAAAGAGAGAAACTCCTTATTTTTACAGAGAGCGGAAGGTAATGGCAGCTATTTAGGGATTTTTGGTTTTTTATTTGTTTTCATTTTCATAAAAAAGACCTGCTTATGTATTTCACTACATAAGCAGGTCTTTTTTGAATGATTGTTTAATGCTTGCTTTTTACGCTTACAGTTACCTTTTATCTTCTCTTTATTTGCTCTTACTTTTCTTCTGCAGCCCGATATGCCTGTGTCACATTTTTCGTGATCGCTTCCGCTTTCCGATCAGCCGCCACAACCACATGACTCAATGCAAGTAATGCCAAAACGTTCGGAATAACCATCAGCGCGTTGAAGAAATCTGCCAGAGCCCATACTAAATTTACCTTTAACATAGAACCAATGACAATACAAATCACTACGATGAAGGAATAAACCTTTGCCGCCCCCTCGCCGAACAGATATTTCGCATTCGTCAGGCCAAAGAAATGCCATCCCAGAATCGTCGAAAATGCGAAGAACAGCAGGCAGATCGCAATAAAAATAGAACCAAAGTTTCCAAAACTCTGCATGAATGCCGCCTGCGTCAGCGCTGTACCATCCTTGCCGGAGCTCATCGCATCCGTTGTCAGGACTGCAAATACGGTCAGATTTAAAATAACAAATGTATCAATAAAGACACTGATCATCGCACAAAGCCCCTGATGATGCGGGCTTTCTGCTTTCGCACGTGCGTGAGCATGCGGTGTGGAACCCATACCTGCCTCATTGGAGAAAAGTCCTCTCGCTACACCAAAACGGATTGCTTCGCGGACGGTGATACCAGCACCAGCGCCCATTACCGCTTTCGGATCAAACGCGCCCTTGATGATCATCATAAATGCTGTCGGCACGTGATTGATATGAAGACCAATCAGAATCAGGCTTCCTACAATGTAAACGCCTGCCATAACTGGCACAACCTTCTCTACCACAGCTGCCAGACGTTTGGTTCCACCAATGAAAATGAATCCTGCCAGTACTGCCAGCACAAGACCGATCGTGATCGGCGGAATATTGATTCCATATACCTGAAATACCTCTGTAAACGCAGCACCGATCGAGTTGGACTGTACCATATTGCCCATAAACCCAAGTGCTAAAACAATAAAGATAGCAAACAGAGTGGATAATACCTTTCCAAAATTACCTTTAAATGCCGCCTTGATGTAGTAGACAGGTCCGCCTGTCACCTCACCATTTACCTCTGTCTTGTAGGTCTGTGCCAGAACCGCCTCGGAGTAGATGGTCGCCATTCCGAAGAACGCGCTCAGCCACATCCAGAAGATTGCCCCCGGACCGCCGCCAAACAGCGCTGTCGCCGCACCTGCCAGGTTACCAGTACCAACCTGTGCTGCGATCGCCGTCATGATCGACTGAAACGGGCTCATTTCCCCTTTTTCATGTTTTTCTCCGTTCAGGCTGAAATGTCCAAACACATGCTTGCAGCCCTCTCCAAATTTTCTTACCTGAATGAATTTGAGACGAATCGTGTAATAGATGCCCGTTCCACACAGCAGAATCAGCAGAAGAAAACTCCACAGAAAATCATTGCCTTTGTTTACCAGTGTCAAAATCGTGTCCATTTTTTATCCTCCTCTATGTTTTCGTTACGATTCCGGCTCTTTTATAAATCCGGGATCGAGTAATAAAATAAGAGCTGATACAAATCAGCTCTCCAAAGAGTAGAACATATGCATACAATAGAACTCATCCCCTGGTTCCATTGTGATTGGTTGTATGCCCTGTCCTTTTGCCTGAGAGATCAACGAATACCATGGACGTGCATCCGTCTTACACCTTCGGCGCTCCTTCTTGGAGACTCTCCAGAGTGTCCCTGCCTGACTGACCTTCGATCACTCGTCAGGACGGTTCAGTAAACAGGAACGAACTTATGTGAGGTATGCTATCACATTTCTTCTGCTTTTTCAACTGATTTTTATAAATTATACGAAAATCCTCAAAATATTACGGTTCGCGACACGTTTTCCCCCTTTTCATTAAACTGCTCATACTTTTCCCCAATCAAAAGAGAATCCATCTGCGGGTATGCACCATCTTTTAAAATATACGATGGAATTTCCCCTTCTGGCTGCCATCCCGGCTTTTTCCCTCCCCATTCTTCCCGGTTTTGAGCTGCCTCTGCCTCCGTCACTTTCCTCCATGCCGATTCTGCTGCCTGACCACGCTTTCCCTGCTTTGTCAGAGGAATCACTTTAAAATGATATACACCCGCAGTCTGCATCAACGGTACAAAATCGTACTGTTCAGCACTCGTCCGATGCGGATGTCCGACACGCTTCGCATCCCGGTAAAGCATCACCAAATATGCCGAAGCCCCCGGCGCTTTCTTCCACCTGCCAATTCCTCTTTCCGCCCAGCCTGCTGCATCCACCGTTCCTATTATCTCTCCGGCATCCTGTAATTCGATCGTCAAAAGCAACGTAGTGCCATTATCTTTCCGAACTGCCTTGCTGCATACCGCGCCAAGCCCTGAAAACTGGATGTCCTCCTGGCGAAGGACGGAAAAAGAATCATCTGCGTCGGATTCCAGTTCTATTTCGTATAGAATTTCCGGAGCAGGTTCTTCTGCATGGATTTCTTCTATCTTTCGTTCTTCTAAAGAAACTTCTTTGGTACCTATATTTTCAGAGTCGGCTTGTATGCTCCCTTTATATTGTTCATTTTCTTTTTTTCCCACCTCTGCCCCATCCATCGCCGGTCCGCTTGCCGGATCACCGGAGATTCGTTCCACACCAGTGACGCTATATGCCCTGTCCCGGCTTTCTGCCTCCAAAACAGGCATTCCCATTTCATCCAGCTCTTCTGCTGCCAGCCGAATCCTGACCCGATCGATGGATGCTGCGGCAGCGGAGAAACATCCCGCAGCCGTCTGGCTCAGTACGGCTGCTCCGAAGAGCAGCCCTTTCGCCATCTGATTCATAAAATTCCTCCTCTCCCACTTTATGTGCTCTCGAAATCTTTCTGTGCTTGATTTTGTGAAATGTTTTTTGTTAGCCGCAAAAGCAAGTGCAGAAAAGACTCCGAGAGTACATCTTTCTTCTGTTCATTTTTCTCTTATTTTTTTACTCCTCCTTGCCCTTATCATTCCTCTCCATATTCTTTTTTATATTTTCCTCCTTTCTTCGCCGCTCTGCGAGCGCCAGTCCTGTCCCAACGCTCATACATATCAGTCCAATCACCAGTTTCCACTTCCAAATCAGTGAAATCACTTCATTCAGACGTTCTTTTTCGTCCTCAATCTGATAAGCGCCTTCCACTCCCCAGGTGGCTGATTCTCCATATCCCATCCTCGGAAGCGGCTTCATCTGTCTGCTGTCGAGAACAATTTTCCCCTCTCCACAGATCGACTCTGGCACGTGAACTGTTAAATAGCCCTCTTTCAGCTCTTCTATCACTTCCTTTGGATATTCCGGCTGACCATGTCCCGGTCGCCCTGGCTTCTCCGGCTTCAAACGGTCATACATCCGCACAACCGTCACCGTTCCGTCCTCTGAAACCGTAAATGAAACTGGTTCGGCTTTTTCGTAGCCCTCCGGCGCTTCCAGCTCTTCCAGAATATAGCGGCAGCCCTCCTTTAAAATGCCCTGTATACATTTCTCCTTTTCTTCAGAAATCCATTCCAATATTACCTTTCCAGCCTCATCGGAAATCCTCAGGAGGGCACCTTTTACAAATTCGCTATCTCCTTTCTGCTCCCTCCATTTCCGCTTCTCCACCTGCACTTCCGTCGGTCTGTCATACATCTTCACCTGATCGACTCGACCGTCCAGTGATACCGTAAATGTCACTTTTTCTGCTTTCCAGTACCCATCCGGCGCTATTTTTTCTACCAGCACATAGTTTTTTCCAGCGTTTAACTTTCCTTTTATCACATGGGCGCCCCGATCAGATACCCACGAATCAACCAAGGTTCCGCCTTCCTTCTCCTCCCAGAGTTCCATCCGCGCCCCCGGCAGTTCCTTTTCTCCCGTCACACTGTATTTTGTGATTTCCACGTGCGTCGGCTTGTCCTGCATGGAAATCCGCTCGACCGTTCCATCCTCGGAAACAGTAAACGGAATCTCTTCCGCATACGCAAATCCATCCGGCGCTCCCGTCTCGCGCATTATATAACTCTTTCCCGGTGTCAACGTTCCAATTATCTCATGAGGATGATCCGCAGAAATCCATGATTCGATTACATTTCCAGACTGATCCAGAATCTCTATCTGAGCACCCGGAAGCTCCGTTCCGACCAGATCTGTCTTTGAAAAGACCAGCTTTGTCGGGGAATCTATCATTCCAATTCCGTCTATCTGTGCATCGTCCCCCAGAGAAAAAATCATCTGATTCGACTCCACCTCTTCCGTTTTTCCACCGTCCAGTTCCAGCAGTTCAACTAGGCGGTATCTATTCCCACGTTTGAGCACTTCGCGCACCGACCGATCATTCTGATGAAATTCCCAGAGCACTGTATTTCCCTGCCGGGAGGTCCGTCCCGTGCTTCCTGTACTCTTCCACTCGATCGGCAGTCCATCCGGAGTCTGTGCCGGAACTTGTGCCCGAACCTCATAGTTTGTTCCCCACGGCATTCCTGTCAAAACAACCGATTCGCCACAAGAAAGCGTCAGGCTTCCTCCACTTCGCAGCGTTCCCGATTTAGAACCTGTGTACGAAATCAAGCCTGGAAGCTCTTTTCCCTCCGCATTCTTTAAGTATAACGTATATGTTATATCTACCTGCCTTAACAACGCCGCAGCAGTTCCCGTCACCCGCCCGGCGATAGCAATTGCGCCCGGAGATAGAATTGGATGGAAGGATTCATAGCTTTTGCCCGTTTTTCCCCATATCGTTGCCGTTACCGTCATACCAGAATGATTTTCCTGTCCGTTTTCATTTATATGATCTCCAACCAGAACAGCCACCCGCAAAATGCCTCCTGATCCGGCTGCCACATTCTCTATATTCCAATACCAGGATTCACCTATTTGTTCCGCTCCGCCCATCGAAGCCGCTGTCATTAGTTCACACCCAGCTGGAATTTCCAGTCCAATCTTCATATTTTCTTTTTTATCTGACTGGTTCCGATATGTAATTTCATATACAATTACACTTCCCGGCAGCACCGCTGCTCCGTCTTTTCCAATCGGGGAAACGGCGCGGATGCCACATGGATCGCTGTATTCCGGATTTCGTATTTCATGGATATATCCCAGGCCATCTCTGTTTTCCGGGATCCAGCTTTCCACTTCCCTGCCATCTGTCTCTTTCTGATGATATTCTTCCAGACGATACCTCGTTCCTTTTAATGTTCGAAGCGTCAGCGGATAATGTCCGTTCTCATCCCAATTCAGACGGAATGTATTTTTTCCTATCGTCCGACGGCTGCCGTCACTGAACTCAATGATCTCCCGCAGTTCGAAACGATGTCCTTCCGCCACCCCCTCTTTTTCACATTTTTCTCGTTCCAGATAAGGCACAGAAGCTTCCATCAGTGACGAAAGTACAAATTCTTCCCCACTGTCCAAATCCCACAGAGTTCTCACCAGACGAAGCGCTTTTCTTCCCTGCACCTGCAGAGACGTTATGCTGTCAAATAAACCGTCTGCTGTCTCTGTCTCCAGCGCATTTGCACCATCTCTGGCTGCGTTAATCCCCCTGCCTGTATCTGACACCGTGAAAATCATCGGTTTCTGCACAGTGTATCCATCCGGCGCTTCCAGTTCTTTCAGAAGATACGTGTGCCCGGCAATCAGCTTTCCTTCTATCACGTGTGTTTTCCCATCGCAGATCCAGGTTTCCAATGCCTCACCCGCTTCAGTGTACACACCATCCAAAAATCCGGCTTCATACACTGCCAGCTTTGCTCCTGACACAAAGAGACCCGTATCGAAATCCAGCTTGGAAATTTTGATTTTCGTTGTTTCATTCGGCACCGTCAGATCATACGTTAGCACCTCGCATTCCTTCTGATCTTCTATCAGCACCTCGTACACGCGCGGAATAAGTTGATATCCATCCGGCGGCATCGTCTCACGGACTTCGTAATGGTACGGAATCCAGCTTCCATTCTCCCCTATCGTTCCGATTGGCAGCAATGGGCTTTCCGCCTGACCGCTCTCGTCTGTCTCCATCTGAACCTTTTCTCCCGTCTCTCTGTTTTTCACTTCAAACACCGCACCTGCCAGTTTTTCCTCTGGCTTTCTCTCATCCACCTTTTCAACCCGAACCCGTCCCTGTTTCAACGTATTAACCGCTTCGATTGTCTCCCCCGAAGCAGCCGCCACCGTAAATTTCTTAGGTTCCATGAGGCGATAACCTGCCGGTGCCGAAAGTTCCACCAGATAATACACTCCATAGGCAATCGGAGAAATCCGATGCGGCTTCCAGTCCCCTACCTTCCAGCCTGCCGGAATCTCCTGTTTTTCTGCTTCTTCCTCTGTAAATTTTCCATCCGATCCAGAAATCCAGCGTTCCACTAAATATTCTTTTTCCTGCATCAGACTTCCATCCTGTGCCGCCCGGAAAACAGCAAGTTCTGCGCCTGCCAGATAAATTGCCTCTTCGGATGCCTCTCCTGAGCTTCCCAGCTTGGAAATATAGACAGACTTTGCCCTGTTTTCCAGCCCGTAAAGCTGAATTTCAGCAGTTTCTTCGACAATCACCGGCTTCGGTGCTGCTTTCTGATAGCCGCTTGGTGTTTTCGTCTCCACCAGAACGTAATAGCCTTTCTTTCTGTTCGAAGCCAAATCATTTTTCGTCGGATTCAGCGGTAAATAATCAATCCGGTGAATCCCATCGGAGGTATCATAACTGACCAGAGTCCCCTCCGTCTGGTAATTCCAGCGGAAATCATAGCTGTAGCCTGCTTTTCCATCCGGCTGCAGATTTTTCGTTACCTGAACAAGCACCTGCGAACCATTTCCCAGATTCCAGAGCTGACGCACTGATTCGCCCTGTTCTGTCGCTGTTTCTTCCTGTTTTTCAGCGGTATATCCACACCATGTAACCGTGTTGAACCTTGTATGATATTCTGCATACAGCTTCTGATAGCGGGTTGCAAAGCTGTCGCTTCCTTGGCTGTAGGCTTTCGCATCTTCGGTCTTCCAGCTCTTCACCCGTTTTTCCCGGTCATAGCGCGGTGTTCCATCCGCTTCCATGACAATTCCATTTTCATCTGTCACTGCCTCGTACAGGGTCAGCTCCGCCGCATATGCATTCGGCAGACATTCTTTTTTTCCATCCTTCTTCTCATATTTGAAAAAGGCGGTTTTTATATGATCTTCCTGCATCGTGATGAGCTGCAGCTTAGAAGTTTCCTGGATTTCCACCTCCATTTGATTTGTCAGATATCCCGGAGGCGTCTCTATCTCCCCGAGAATATAATCGCCTGCCGGAATCCCCTCCCATGCCATTGGCGTCTTTCCGACGGTCCATTTGGCAGTCACTGTCTTTTTCTGGTTTCTCTCATCCAGTACCGTCCAGTTCGCCGGAAGTTCCCCTTTCTTTTCCAGATAATACCCGGACGGATGTGTTTCCAAATCACCACTCGCAACTCTTTTTGCTGGATAGAGCGCTAACACGGCTCCTTCCACACTTGAAAACGTATAACCTCCTTTTCCTTCCTCCCAGGTCTTAGAATCCGATTCGTTCAAAATGCGATCATAGTCCCGGACTGGCTGCTGATATTGTTCTGGCGCGTCGATCTTTTCAATCTGCACCGTGATCGGGCGGTTAGTAAGGCGCAGCTCCTGTACTTCACAGGTTTCCTCTACCATAAGACCTGTCGGCATCCGTTTCGCATAGCCGGATGGGGCACGCGTCTCCTCTAAAATATACACTCCCACCGGAACGCGTTTTAAAACGTCCACCTGCCCATCTCTGATCCGTGTATGGAACGGATCGTTTGGCGTTTCATCCCCGGTTATCCAGCTGTTTTCCATCAGATACGCCTCCCCCTGACGGTGGTACAGCGGTCGATCGTCTTCCCGGTTTTCCGGATCATTTCCAATATCATAGAGCGCTGCCTTCAACTGCAGATCCCATGCATTGGCATTGTAAGCTCTGAGAAGATCGCTGTATCGGTAACGCACATAATCGCCATCCCGATCATAAACGGGATATCCTTTGATATAGGTCTGATCGGAACGCTGGTAATAAACCGGCAGCCCATTTTCATTCAAAACCGGATTGACATGGGGCTGCAGCAGACCTCCGTCATATGTTCCAATCGTGTACTCCTGTTCCGTATCAGCATACATCGTTGCCACGCGGCCGGTCTTTACCTTATCCCTGGCAATCACATTTCCATAGTGATCCTTAGATACCTGGATCACCCACACCAATGTTTTACCGGTTTTCTCCTCCGTCACATATGCCATTCCCGTGTACGGTTCTACCTCGCTGTCCCGGCTTCCGTCTGATGCCAGATGATAGAATTTCGTCCCGGACGGAACGTATTCAAACCGCCTTTCTTTCCGGCTGTACGCCAGTTCTTCATAGCTTGGGCTTACAATTTCCAGAAATGGAACGCCATCTTTCATCGCATAGATCGGTTCGCTGTCTTTTGGACGCACTGGTTCGCCTTTTTCGTTATAGGCATACCGCACACCCCGGAGTGTCGTAAATACCTCCAGAGCCCCGAGATCATAATATAAAATGTCTGTATCTTCGCGTTCAATCCGCTTGAGAATCCATCTGCCTTTTCCCTGGTCGTTGAACCGGTCATCCTGCGTATATCGTGTATAATTGTTATTTTCTCCTTTGCTATCTTCCCCCTCTTGATCTTTATCCCTCACATACAGAAGCCGGTTTCCCGCATAGCCTTTCTGCACATACATCCGGGTCACATTTCCAAACGAATCGCGCACCACATTGACACCGGCATACGCCCGGTCCTCACTGTCCCCGTTCTTCTTTACCTCGATCGCATCATACAGGCGCATTGATGCACCTGGAAGATATCGGTTGAATGCGTGCGCTGTATCTGGAACCCGATGCCAGATCGCCTTTCCAGTAAAAACCTGATCCTCATAAATCAGGTCAATCCATTCCCCGGCTTCCTGTTTTGCCCTCAGACTGTCCAGCCAGCCTTTTGACCACCCGTACCCAAGGAACGTTCCCGACGCATTGTACGCCAGTTCCAGATTTTCAAGACCATAACGGTTCGAAAGCTCGGTCAAAGTTCCCTCTCGCCGATCGCTCAACTCAAACAAAATCTCCGTTTCCTCCTGTTTTACTTTCGCGATTTCCAGCCGGATCGGCGTATTTCCTACATAAATCCGCGCCACATCCCCCCGGTCCTGCGGCTTATTGCCATTTGGCTTCGTTCCATCCGGGTTCTGTACTGCTTCTCCGTTGCTACTTATCCGGGTTACCATTTCTCCATACACGGCAGCTGCCACCCGCTGACCGCGCTCTCCGTCCCGATAATACGTCACTTCATCCGAATACACTTCCACCGCTATCGGTTTCGTTCTCACATATCCTTCCGGTGCAGATAATTCACACAACACATAGGCTCCTGCTCCCAGCGGCTGCGGCGTAATCAGATATCCTGTATTCTGGTTGGACGGCAGAGTTTCCCCCAAACCACCAAAATCCTGCAGCGTCGAATAAACCCGGAATGTGCCCGTCCGCGTCCCAAAGGCATCCTGCATCACCACCTGATCGGTTTCACTGCAAATCGGAGTTCCTGCCGGGATTATGCCTGTATATTTTCCTGTATAAGGTGCTTTCCAGGGGTATTTTGACGGAATTAGCGTTTTCAAATCAACCGGCGCGATTTTCTTTGCCCCCATTGCCTCCAAAAATTCCCGGCTGGCTGTCACCTGTGTATCTTTTTCATAAAACTGCACCTCCCCCTCGCTGTACTTCGACGTGTCCCGGCTGGCGGCATAAATAGCGAACACCGCATCATCATGCAGAATATTCTCTCCCGTCTCCGAATCTAGTTTTTCAATCCGAAGCTTTGCAGCATAAAACGTATTCCGGTATTTTCCATCCGCGTAGCCGGTAAATCCCAACGCATCATAGGCTGACTCCGCCGCTGGTTCTGTCACACTGTAAGGCACCAATCCCTGAAAATACCGCCCGTCAAACCCGGTCAGCGCCCCGGTGATTGTCCTGACATGATCTTTCAGATAAAATCCCGCCGGATTGTTATCATCCGTCTTCTCTCCATACGGATATTCCACTGAATCTGCCCACCCTGCCTGCTCTGAGATCGAACCATAACGGTAATAGCTTTCTACCTTCTCGTTGCTCCGGTACCGGCTGTTTGCATTTTCAGACCGATAAATGTCCTTGTACGGCGCCATTTCCCTCTGAGCGGGCGAAAATCCGCTGTAGTCATAGCTTCCGCCTGGATAGGAAATCGTTCCCTGCCGTTTATCCGCATCCAGACCATACTTATAAATCTCATAATTTCCATCCTGTCCATGTGCGCGGATCACATATTTCCTCAAATCCGCCTGATTTGTATCTCCCCACTCTTCATTCATCCGGATCTGATAGTTCGCCGCCAGCGTTTCCGGCGATGCCGAGGCGTCATATTGATAATCCGCTGACTTTTTTTCCGGAGATACGAGGTTTCCACCTGCCTCATAAACCGACGGGACTTCTATTTCTTTCGGCTGGTCGATCCGATAATGCTGGTTTTTGAAATCTTCCAGTGCTCCCGAATACGGCTGCTGCTCGACTGCCACATAGGTTCCGTAAGGAAGGTATTTCGAAACGCCATAATAATAACCTTCCTCGGATTTTTTTAATTTTTCTGCTGACAACGTTGTTTTGTCCCGATCGGAACCTCCATTTTCCGCGCTGTCCCACTCAATCGCGTATAAATCGTCCAAATCATAGGAGAAAAACGGCTTCAAATATTCCTCTGCTTTTAAAATTGCCTGATATAATGCTTCATCATAGATATAATCCGGATAGCTTTCCTGTTCTCCTGATGCTTGAATGTTCTGCTTCTTTACCTCATTCTTCAAATACCAGTCAATCGCAAACTGACGGACAGCATCCGACCGTTTTGCATTTTCTATGGCTGCTTCTGACGTACGGCTCTGATTCTGTATCGCCGCATTGTTATGATGCACCGGATCTTTTGTTTCTCCGCCGCTGCTTCCAAAAATACCCGTACGGATCCACGCAAACGGCTTAAAGGATGTATCTGCTGCATCTGCCCGCTGCCATTTATCCCGGTTCGCCACCGCCATCGCATCGAAAAATTTCTCATACTGATAGCCTGGAACTTCCCGTACCGCTCCCGCTCCATCTTCCTTGATCCGCATGACTGTCTCAAGAAGTCTTGTATACCCCTGATTGACCTCTTTCGAATCCGCGATCTGCCCGTCTTTTCCATATTCGTACAGACGATCATTTGCCGTCACTGCGCTGTCCCAGACATTGTTATTGACGGAACCAGCCGTCTGGGAATCTTTTTTATGAGTTACCTGCGTGAAAATTTTCTGAACCGGAGCAAAGGATTCTATAAGCAGCGGAAAATTCTTTTTTACCTCCGGCAACGAGACAACTTCTCCATCCCGATTCATCCACACGATTTCGCCATCCGTATTCCGGTACAGACGTTCCAGATTGGATTTCAAATAGAGCTTAAAACGGAATTTTGGCAGTGCCGAAGCGACATTTTCCTTCCCTCCCTCTTTTTCCGTAAACAGATCGGTATGTCCACTTTCCGCATAAGTGTTATGTGCATAGGTGTTCTCCGGGGTCGTCGCTATATCTTTGATGATTTTTATCTTTTGGCGGATCACACGCTCCAGTACACCCAGCGGTTCTTTTCTTGTCCCGGCATCCTGATAGGTAGTCTCCTGCCCAGGGTATGCCAGTGCCACCGGGATCACATAGGAATCATCCCCTATCAAGCCGGAACGTCCAGAATCGATATATGCCTTTGCCCGCGCCTGTTTTACCCACGTGTAATAGCTGGAACTGTTCATCTGGTGGCCGGCAAAGAAACCATTTCCCAGCATTGCGGCTTCTTCCTCGTTCAGTGTAACCTTCTTCTCTTTCAATACCGCCTTAAATCCCAGCTCTTCCAGCACACCCGCATTTGTTTTTTTTACACCAAAACTGTCGGTAAAATTCGCGTTGATCTGCAGTATGTATTTTCCGTCTGCATTCCGCTCTGCTGCCTGATGAACCCATTTTGTCTCCGTCACCTCCCGCTGCTGTGTTTCTGTCTTTTCCTGGTAAATAAATACCCGAAGCGGCTGCCCATCCGCATCGTGCGGAATTTCCCCGGTTTTGTAATAGACATTTACCTCATTTTCCTTCGGAACAATCGTACCATCTCCCTCAATCACAGCATCGGTCTGCAAAAGTGCCGACGCCATCACCTGATTTCCAGCGGTAGTTTCCCTATAATCAGTATACGTTCCAAATGCGTCCCGACCTCGATTATTTGAATATGGTATATACACATAACGCGGACACATTTCCATATTCTCCGGCAGCCACTCTGCCCGGTGAAAAATCAGGCTGTCTTTCTCCGGATCACTTCCCAGTACCATGAAATTCTCCGGTATTCCTAAAATTCCTGCATATACCGTAAATTCAAACGAATCCGAAGACTCTTGCACCGCGTCCAGACCGCCATAGCTGATATATGGATGGGTATGATAAAAATCCAGAATGGAAGTGATCACATCTCCCACTGTCATTGAAATTCCATCTTTTGTTTTCGGCACCGCAATCGTCTGAACCGGAGAACCATACACTGTTTTTTCTGCCTTTTCTCCCGGCGTCACACCGCTGACGCCGTACACATCCCGCTCTCCTTCCCGGACACCCCGGTCAAATACGCCGGTATAGATACTGGAATATGCATTTCCTCCTGCTCCCGGTGTCCTCGGTGTTATTTTCGCATGTCTGCGGAGTACCCGCTCGGCTTTCCCTTTCAAATAACAAAAGTCATCCACATCAAATATCTTTGCCAGCTTGTCCGCATTTTCTTCCTCGGTCATTCCCGTTTCTGCCTGCAAAAGAACTGATTCCACTGTCTCCGGCACAAGTTCCTGCACCCGGACCTGGCGCATCCACCCCGCCGCATACTCAATCGGAACTTTTTTATTCATCGGCGTGCCATCCGCATTGTACTTTGGATACTGATAGTCGTTCTCTGCCACTGCCAGTTCCCCGGTATAAACTTTTTCATACTCACCTGTCCCAGCTTCCACCGAAACCGTTCCTTTTCCCTCGTCTTTTCGATAAAAGCTCACGCCCTCCGGCAGCCCTGACACCACAATCTCATAAACTCCATCTTTCGTGTTCTTCGACTCTGCCGAAAAGAAAATTTCATTCGTGTCAGCGCCGCCATCGCCTGCCTGCTCTTCCCCGTACATCTGCATGGAAATATGGGCATATCCTTCTCCCGGTTCCAGGACCGCTGCCTCCAGATCCTGTCCCAGGTTT
The DNA here is from genome assembly GCF_003478415.1 of Clostridium sp. AF27-5AA. Lineage (NCBI taxonomy): Bacteria > Bacillati > Bacillota > Clostridia > Eubacteriales > Clostridiaceae > Clostridium > Clostridium sp. AF27-5AA. The sequence goes on along the minus strand of NZ_QUFH01000005.1, from coordinate 216,606 downwards.
GTAACTGCGTGAAGTTTATTTCCAACCGAAAGTTCAAAGCCCTCGGATCGGCTTAATTCCTTGACATAATATTCCCCCATCAGAAGCGGGCGTCCAATCCATGCATTTCCATTCTTTGACGTATTGTTATAATAAATCCGCTCCCAGGCTTTATCTGCCGTATAATCATCGATCGCCGCATCTTGTGTATACAGATTTCCCGGCGCTTTCTTTCGCCATCCATCCGCTGCATCCGCAATTGTCCCCTTCGAATAATCATAGGTTCGCCCCGGCGCCTCTGTACATGCCAGAAACGAGGCATCTCCATTTTTGTCTGTCGTCGCCACCGCCACCAGATGATTGGCCCGGTAAACTACCCCTGTTTTCCCATCCGGATGCAGCAGATCTTCTGCTGCAAACAAGCCATACACTGCGCCTTCCAGCGTCGCATCCCCCTGTGCGTCTCCAAGGGCATTGTAAGACTCATTTTCGCCCCTTTTCAGATCCAGATCCTTTTTATTGATATGTACCTCGCCCTCTGTCCGATGATCGTAGATCCTCCAGGCATCTTTCCCGCCGTCTGCCCCATTGCAATGGCTGAAATTGCCAGCACTTCCCGGCTCTATCGCTGACCCCACACTCGCGGAGACGAGCGCCGATTCATAGGCAGGGGAAAATAGTGACTCTTCTGCCGCACCCGCCAATGTTTCCGTTCTTTGTGACAACTGAGGATTTTGATACAACGAAGAAGGTGAATGCCAGCTTGTATAAAAATCCGCCTCGGTTGTCAATAAATCTGATCCGGTTGCCGTATATCGCCGAATACTTTCACGTTCCGCTTTTTCTGCTTCTTCTAAATCATCATCCGCTTCATCAATAAACACAAACCCTTTCTGGACGCGATTTACCAGACGCTCCGAAATAGAGACTTTCATCTCCGAGGCAGTTGCTTCCTTCTTCTCTTGTGTCAATTTTCTGCCTTTTTCATTTATGTCCTGTTTGTTTTCACTTGTCTTACTCCTATTTCTCCCCGCTTTGCTTCCTGTATCTTGCGGTTTTTCTCCTATCTCCGCCTCCGACGGTGTCCCTTTCCCCAGAAGCGCTGCATCCAATGCCGTAAACAGAACCACTCTCTGCGGCAAAACACGCATTTTTAACGACCCTGGAAATGCAGGACTCTCCCCCAGAAAAGCCGCTAAATTTTCCCGGATCGTCCAGCCAGACGCACTTCGACGATCCCAGCCATTTTTTTCAGAAATTCCTGCCTTCGCCTCACTTTCTCCATTCTGATTTCCGGAAGCCTCTCCGATGCCCTGACTCCTTCTCACACTCTTCGTTCCCAGCGCTACATCACGCGAATATCCGCCTCCAAAGGCTGCATTTGCCCCATGCTCAGATGCATCGGTTGTGATAATCTCAATTGGCAGGTCATCTGCATGTTCATCATGCAGAATATATCCATCCCGCGCTTTAAATTCTTTCCAGGTATAACTGTACTTCATGGAAATGAACTTCTCATACGTCTGCCCACAGTCCTCCTGGCAGCCAGACTTTGCATACGAAGTTTCCCCGTCTGCCCCTGTCGTCGGTCCCGCATCGGGTGTTTCTCCCTCGGAGCCGCCGTCTGACGCGATACCTTCTATCTCCCCTGCATCGACCTCCTCCATTATCCAGTGGAAATGGGCGCCCTCAAAGTCTCCGCCCGCCTTTCTTTCACATTCCTCTTCGCACAAAAGCCAGCTATTTGCCAGGCGGATATTTTCTGCCTGCGCCGCCTCAATCTCATCCTCATTGATGACTTCTCCCTCTTCATCCTCCTCTTCCTCTGGAACAGGTACAAAGACCGGTGCCGGATGACCGTCACAGAACGTCTTGTCATAGTGATAACCATGCTCCACCGTCTGGGAGGCGTAGCCATCGCCATCTGTTACCGCCGAACCCACTTGTCTGAAACCATCCCAGAGAACCGGCTCATCCTGATAATGGCTGGCATATGGTTCTCCGCCCTCATACAATTCGGCAGCTCCGTCCCGCTCAGTATTTACCCTGTTCTTATCGTCAAAGCGCTCAAAGAAGCCAAACCGCGCCCCTTCCAGCGCTTTCCCTGTCTCATGATCGTATTTATACATTTGCAGATTATAGGTGGAAGTAAAATCCTCTTCATGCCTAAATACCTCAAATCGAATGCCTCCCTGCTCCGGTACCGGGGTTGGATCGCCCGCCAATGCAGCAAAATAATTGACCGGAACCATTCCGAGCTCCATCCATGCCATCCGCTGATGAATCCACGGATCACTTTTGGCAGGCGTTCCGCCTCCGTGTGTCCCCGAACAGGTCACACACTCCCAGATTTGAAGCGACTGGTCAATCGCCTCCTCCGCCGAAGCATATCCCCCGCCGCCCGAAGCGTATGGGGTTCCTTCCACCCGGAAACGAATCAGGGCTTTCGACGGTTTTGGATTTGGATTTTTAAATATGATCTGCGAGTCGGTTTTTGTATACGTCCATCCATCGGTCGGAACCGGGCTGAATGAAACACCGTCATTGTTTGAAAATTCAAGCGGTACAGAACGGATAAAATCCCAATCCGAGCCATCCGGCGCAAACGACAGCGTCAGAGTCGCCGCATCTACCTGTTTTGCCGTTCCCAGCGAGGTGCTGGAAGCTATCACATTTGGAATCTTTCCGCCGCCGACACCGGTATTTTCCTTTCCGCTGCCTCCGCCAGACAGCATTCCTCCCATTTGCATGTACGCCTCACTATTTGACGCAGCTGCCTCCAGCCACGGATATTTTGCCCGCACAGCTGGAACATAGAGGATTGTTTTCAGATCTTCCTCGGACACCATCTTGATAATTTCCGGTTTTCCCTGTGCTTTTGCTGCCACATTGATCGCCCGGATAAATGTATTTGCCTTTTCATCCCCCAGCGCGGCTCTGAGCGAGAGCATCGCCCAAAATACATATTTCTGTTCCTGACTGCTCAGCGGAACGGATGCCTGGGAGGGACGGTGTGCTTCATAGAGATCCCCTTTTTCTGCAATTCCCCAGATCGCATAACCGCCCTTATCGATACAATAAAGCTTGTGTCCCAGCAGCGTATCGCCATGGGCTGTCGTCAGTGTTGTCTGCTGACCGCTCGCAGGTGCCGCTTTCGCCGGAAAAACCGGGAATCCTGGCAAAAAAGCCATTCCTCCCAATATAATTGCCAGTACAAACGCCATCCCCCGTTTCACATTCTCTCTGTACCGATACTCCCCCATAAACTTCCTCCTCATTTTTACTGCCCGCGCCCCTTAACACCGGCAGTCCCTCGTTTTCTTTATTTTTCAGTTCCCCAAACTGATTTCAGCAGCGAGATAATCCCCGTTTCATACTCCTGTCTTGGTATTTCCTGTCGTCCCCACTTTTCTTCTATCTGCCCCATCGGTGCCTGTATTTTCTCCCAGGCAGCCTCGGAAATCGTCCCCTCTCCCCGCATACTCAAGGTCAGCGCCAGCACATTGGCAAGACTGTCTGGATCCGCTTCATAGTCCTTTCTTCTCTGCTCCCGCTCCTTATTTTCATAGCGGTAAAACTCCGTCTCAAAGTCAACCGGATACGTTTTCGCATTTGAAAATAGCGGCAGACTGGAGGTCGGATCCGTCGCATACCACTGTGTGCCGATCCGCACCAGGCACGCATCATGGAGATATTCCGGCGTGTAGGTCACACACTCCAGCCCTACGATCCGGCATAGGAACTGAAATTCTTCCGCGAAATCCCGGCAGACGCCAACGCCTCCTTCCAAAACCGGGAAATTCTTTGCCTCTTCCGGCGAACCGTAATGATTCTGGTTAAAACCTCCCTCTCCGTTTGCAATCCGGTTATGCACATACAGAAGACGCGTTTTTTCATCCAAATGAATCCAGTCAAAACTATTGACAAATTTCTGCAGTTCTTCGACCGAAGCCCAGCTATAATTTGCTTTCGGTTCTCCCTTCGTATTCCACCCTGGATTTGCTTCCCCCGGATAACGGACTGCCTCTTTCAGGTAATATTCCGGATCGCTGATCTCTGGGTACTGCTCTGAAAAAATACTTCCATTTCCATAAAAACTCATCTCTCCATTCTGCCACTCCCATCTCAGACTCTCTGTGTCCTTCCATTCACCGCCATGCGTCCCCTGATTGCCCGCATAAGCGCTGAAACCTCCGGCTGCGATCATGGCTGCTGCCAGTACGGCTGTACATTCCGATTTATTGGTTGTTTTCTTATCCTGTTTCATCTTTTTATACCCCCATTTTTCATTCTTTTTGTCTCATTCCACTTCATTTTTTATGGAAAAAATCCCTCCATTTTCCTGTTTACCTCTGTTTTCTTCTCTCCTCCTCTCTCAGCTTCTCGTCTGTACTATTCCGTCCAGCACCCAGGAACCATCCGCATTGACTAAATTCCCATCGGGCGTGTGCGTATTTCGATACAAACGTCCCCTCATTCCATCAGATTTTTCCTGAAAATAGTAACAATGAAACACTCCATCGCTTCCCGGCAGCCAGTTCCAGCCAGTCAGCATACGCCCCTGTGTTCCATCCATTTCCTTCCAGAGATAATATGTGTTTCCATCCACATCCGTATACCAGCCGTTCACCATCCTGCCATCTGCATCAAATCGGAACCAGTCAAACGTACTCTGCCCCTTTGCCGGATCGGCATATGGATTGTGGACAGCCGCCCATTCAGAAGCATAGTTTCTACCGCCCGCTTCAAACTGCCAGCTTCCATCTGCATTCTTCCGCCAGTTTCCAGCTACTACATATTCCGGTATGGCTGCCGCATCCGCATTCTGCCCGGGGCCTGCCTGTCCTTCTGTCAGATTTCCAATACCCGCTCCTGTCAAATCACTGAACCCCGATGCCGGTCCGGTTGCATTCGCTGCACTGCTTCCTGCCGCTGCCCCCTTTCCAGAAGAAGAGCCTCCACCCAAGCCGCCGCCCGAATGAGAACCTCCGCCCGAATGGGAACCTCCGCTGTATGTCTGATCGACCGCCTCATACTGAATTGTGACTGCCGCCCGGTCCGTGAAGCCACCATCCTCGGTTTTCACGGTCACATATGCCGTATGGCTGCCTGATTTTAAGTATTGACGGTCAAGCTCCTGTATCCAGGAAGCCGTCGTATTGACCGTCACGGTTCCATCCGATGATACATACAGCGAATCATCACTTGCCTGATATGTCACTTTCTGGTTAAACGCCTGCGCCGGAAATACCGACGCTGCCAGCTTTTTCGCACCGGTTCCCGTCCATGCCTCCACCGGACGATAACCCGCCCCCGTCCGGGTGCGTTTGATCTCGTATTGCAGCGTTTTCGGTATAAGGCTGATGCCTTCCACACAAATCTTCGATTCGTCCACTGTCCGGAAATCCACCTGTACTCTGCACGATGCCGTCTGCCGGTTTCCAAGCATATCATCGCCGATCACTGTCACCTTCGTCGTGCGGCTGCCGGAAGCTGTCTGTATTTCATACGGTGTATTCACATGTCTGCCCTGATCTGCCGCGATCAGATCCCGGATCCATTTTGCATCCTTTTTCGCCTGCACACCGGCAGACTTGTCCTCGCCGTCCACCGAAATCAGTGCTGCGTCACCGACAGTCCACGATATATCTTTCCGGTCAAAATAATCGGGTGTAAAAGACGCACTCAAGACCTGCGGTGCCGTAACCCGGATCATTTCATCTGGATGTTTCCGATTTCCGTTTAATGTCCGCACCACCTCAAATTTCAACTGATCCTGATTTAGTACCGCACCTTCATTGGCTACATAGGTCTGATCCTTGATCTGGAACGTAACCTCAATCCGCGCATTTCCCCGGCACGGCTTCCCATCAAAGCTCGCCGCCGGTTTCGTCTCTGCCGTCAGCACCGCTACGCCGCCGTTCTGATACCCTGCTCCGTATATGTCGCTTCCGATCGCATACTGGTATCCGCGGTCTGCCTGCTCTTTTTCCAGTTTCCGGACTATATCAGTGATAAACGAACTATTTAAATTTACCTGGACTGACGCGCTCTTTTTCGTATAACCACTTTCCTCATCGTCATTTGGAAGTAACGTAATCAAATCTGAATCATCGATACTCCAGCGCACCGATGCATCCGCCACATCATTATTCCGATCCACAATCGCCTGCACCGTCACCGGCTGTACCTGTGTTCCCGCCTGCAGATTTCCATGGATGTACGTCGCAATTAATTTTCCATTTCCATCCATCACGCGTGTGACTTTCGTCGGATGTTTCCGGTTTCCGGTCCGCTCCTGCACCACCTGGAATTTCGTCACGCCCGGCGTCAGCCCGACCGAAACTGCCACCTTTTTATAAACCGCCGACACCTGCGTATTTTCCTCCGGCATCGTAAAACAATACTCGCCGCCATTTACATAAGTAGTATCTTTCCGGCTCTTCCCACGCGTATACGTCGGAACTCCCTCCATCTGAAAGCGTGCTTTTTCCGCCTGCTTTGCCGAGGTGCTGACCGTCACCGTCTTTCCCGGTGCCACCGCACCGCGGTGTTTTTTATCGAGTGTCCGGTAATACGCGCCATTTCCCCGTGCTTCCAGCACTGCCACATCGTAATAATTCGTTCCATTGGAGACGGTATCGACCTGCGGAATCGTAATCAGATAACCACGGACCGGGCGTCCCGCATCATTTGGTGCAAAATGGTCAAGATCGTACCCGACCGACTCCGCATCCATCTCCCCGCCCAGCTCTTCATCCACAATCGAGAGAATCCCCTGTTCCAGTTCTTCATAAAAATATCGCTCGTCCACATCCCGCGTGACACCGCCGGATACCAGCGTGAAGAAATTGTCTTTCGCGTGGGAATATCCGATGTGCGCCGCGTATGTATACTGGTTATCATCTGAAATGCCGCTTCCACAGACATTGTTTGCGATTTTCGCTTCCGTATCCGCAAACAGGTACGCGATGTCATCCCCATATTTAAAATAATTAGCTGGTGCGCGGTATCCGATGAAGGTTCCTCTGTGTCCGGCAGCCCCGGTTCCCGACTGACCGATCATTCCCTCAAACCGCCCCACTTTCAAGTCTCCGCTGATTCGTTCTCCAACGAGTCCTCCGACATTCTGGCTGCCAGAACCGCCGATCGTGCCATTTACATAGGTATTGTAGAGAGCCGCCCCATTCTGAAGCCCCACGATTCCGCCGACAGTCGCATCCGTTCCCTGAATCCGCGAGGTACTGTTATCCCCGGTGCGGACCTGGCAGTCAATGATACGAGAATCATCCGCCGCTTCCCCGGCGATTCCGCCCGCAAGCGCCTGCGCTCCGGCTGCACGTCCCGTCGTTCGGACGGTTACCTGTGCCATTCCGTTTTCCACCGTGCTGCCTTCCATGTGCCCGATCATTCCACCGACCGCTCCGGTTCCTTCCACATCGCCTTTTACCTGACAATTAAAAATCTTGGAATTCTTCGCATTTCCTGCCAAAATTCCCACCTGACGCACTCCTTTGACCGGCTTTCCTGGTTCCAGCGTCAGATTTCGGATCTCCGCCCCATCCAGCGCACCAAAGAATCCAACATTCGGCGAACTGCCTCCTGCAAACCGGAAATTTGAAATCTTATAACCGTTTCCATCCAGATTTGCCGTAAACGGGTGCGTCACCTCCCCTGAAAGTTCCGAATCATCCCGGTAATAACCGATCGGATTCCAGTCCATTCCTCCCAGATCGATGTTCGCCGTCAGCTCAAACCATGCGCCCCGGTAATCCCCCACGATCTCTTCTTCCACCTCACCGTAATCCGGCTGCATGCCAAACGCCGCCAGGAAGCTAAGTCCCATCAGCTGATGTTTCGTGCGTATCTGATACGGTTTTTGTTTCGTTCCAAGTCCATGTGTTCCATCCAGAAAGCTCAAATCCGCCACATCCCAGTTTTCCCAGAGATTTCCGAGGCTGGCGCTGACGCTAACGCGCGGCATGATTAATTGTGAAGGAGTTGCCTCTATAACTTTGGAAGAACGTAATTCTGAGGGAGTTGCCCTCACATCCGCATTCATAAGCTCACTGGACGATGCAGCCAGTTTCTGCCATTCTTTCTGCCTTTTTATGGCATCGTCTGTATCATCCAACTTTTCCTTTCTTTCCGAAACAATCCCCAAATCCCAATCCTCAAACACAAACCCGCTCGCCGCAAACGCCGGCAGCGTCGCCGACAAAAGCATCGTCGTCATCACCGCAAATGGAATCACTTTTTTCATCTTCTTTTTCCCCATACACGTTCCCCTCTTTCCCCAAACATTAGATTGCTTTCCCCTTGTCCAATCTTTTCTCCTAATCAAACTGCCAAACAGCTTCACTCCCGCTTTCCAAGCTCAACAAGTATTCTTTTTTACATCTGTGACAGTGCAAATGCCGGACGTACTCCATATGTCTCACTGTCCGTCCTCACCGGACGCAGACAGCCATTTACCAGATCAACGCCATAAATCTGCTGATTATAAATGAATTTCCCGTTTTCATCCTGCAAATAAAAAGGCGTCCGCAGATAATATCCCTGTGAATAGGCACTGACCTGACTTTGTGGGTTATCATCCCCGGAATCAAACCGCCATAGATATTCCCGGTACGCAAGTGCCTCTTCCAATGACAGGCAGAAAAGCTGGTCGTTCATAAACTGAAAACCAATATCATGACGCGCCAGTTCCCGCCCGGACGTCTGCGAAAATGCACCAGCCGCCGTGCTTCCCATGTACGCGGTCTGGATTCCCGTATGGATCGGTTCCAGACAGAAGCTGCTGTTCTGACTGTTTTTCTGCAGCCATGCGCGCACCTGCGAAGTTTTATAATTATTGTCTTTGCCAAACGAGAAAATCTTCATCTTTTTTCCCGGTGCCGTGTCCACATCCGCCCGGATCACGCGGTCACAGAGAAACAGCGCTGCTTTCCGGTGTTCATTCTGCCAGTCATGGTAATCGTCGTCGATACAGGTAAATGACAAAATCTCTCCGCCCACCTCGCGCAGCTGGACATCGCCCTCCTTCCAGATCACTTTTTCGGGCATTTCACTTTCACTCCAATCCACGCTTCCACAGCGGTCACAGATTTGATCCCCGTTTTCATCCAGGTGCCCCAGCGCCGGAAGGCGCTCTATCTTTTCTTTCTGACATCGTCCGCAGACATACACTGCCCGCCCATTCTTTAAGCAATCATTTTCCTCCCACTCCCATTGGCTCCACTGATGCGTACAAGTACGGTCATCCCAGTTTCTCCGCACCCGGATGCGCGTAATGATATATTCCTTTCCATCCACCGAAAAGGAATCCTCTTCCACCTCAGAATAAACTGCGTCGTATTCCACCCCGATTGTTTTTGCCGACGGTGTAAAATCCTGACCAATCAGATAAAATTCATGCCACGCTGCATCCCCGATCGCAGATACCAGATTCCGGATCCTGGCATCATTTTCCGACTGATTTTGAACGGTCAGACCGGAACCGCTGCCCGATACCGCCGCATCCTCGCGCCCAAATATGGCGCACTCCGCCTCCCATGCCCTCTGTTTCCATCGTTCCAGGCGTTTCCGAAGTGCCAGCATGGCGGCATCCTCCTCTGCTCCCATTTCTGGAGCCTTGCCGCCTCTTTCATATTTGATATAAATTTTTTCAGTTCCTGTTCCATACAGTTCAAATATTTGCGGTGACTGTACCGCTGATTTCCAGATATGCCCGTCGCTCCCTATGATTTGCTCTGGGAAAGATACATTCAGGGAAGTTCCTTCCAAAACTTTGCCCGTTTGCGTATGAAATATAAGATGATTTGCATTCTCAGCATCTATAAATGAGACGCTGTAGCCGACTATGACAGCTGTTTCTGCCTGTTTCACTGCATTTTCAGCTGCCAGCGCCATTCTACCGGATGAAAATATCAATATCAGTGATATTCCCAAAATGGTACCATTCCGGCAGCGACGCCCTTTATGAGCCCCCATGTTTATTTTTAACAACTCAAACCTCCCCCCTCAAACCTTTTTCACATCCTCACTCTGAGTTAAACAACGGTTCTTTCCGTCTATAAAAAGCTTTCATTTTGCATTGCATATATCATATAATATATTGCACATTTTTTATAACGATACCGTTATTCGATTCTCCCAAATTTTCCTAAATCATCGAATTCTGTGCGAAACGCACCTCACAAATTACTCAGAATAAAAAGATAAATTAGAACGAAACCACCTGCGACCGCAGTTCATTTCGATAAGATATACTGAGTCTAACACATCTATTCTCTAAATGCAAGAACTCTTTTGGAATTTTCACAACGAAAAACGCCCGCCCCAGAAAGTCAAATTCACATTCCAAATTTCATTTTCCAGAGCAGGCACTTTCCCACTAACTCATATATAAATTTTAGTTTATTTTATCTCAGCCAAATTCTCAGAACACGCACATTCTCCCAAGAACATCCCGCATCAATGCCGATGCATCGAGAACGACGACATATCATACGCCTTCAGGTTCTCATGTACTTCTCTTGCATCTGCCTCGGCGATGAGTTTGTCTCTCGACTTCTTCGCCTCCATCTCGGCTTTGTGCTTGCTCGGTCCGCCGACACAGCCGCCGACACACGCCATACCCTCGATGAAGTCCTCCGGCAGACGTCCCACTTTCAGAAGAAGAAGGGCTTTCTTACACTCAGCCGCACCGTTGCAGCGCGCTACCTTGATATCGGTATTCTCACCAGACTCTTTCAGACATTCTAATACCGCCGCTGTTACGCCGCCGCCATTGCCGAAGCGTTTTCCAAATACACTGGCTTCCTGCATGCTGTTCTCTTCCGGCTCCAGATTTACATCTTTCGCCCGCATCATCGCACGGATCTCTCCGTAAGTCATCGCATAGTCCGCATTGCCCTGGATATTCAGATCCAACGTCTCGCTCTTCTTCGCGATACACGGTCCGATAAAGACGGTGACAACCTCCGGATCCTGAGCCTTCAGCATGCGGGAGACCGCACACATCGGGGAAACCGTCGTGGACATATTGTCAAGCAGCTGCGGGAAATGCTGTTTAATCATGTTGACAAATGCCGGACAGCAGGAGGTCGTCATCTTCTTGCCCTCTTTGTAAGCTTCCGCCCACTCTTCTGCCTCAGCTGCCGCGGTCATATCGCCGCCCAGACCAACCTCGATCATATCTGCAAACCCAATCTTCTTTAAAGCTGTTTTCCAGCTTGCAAACGTGATGTCCGGTCCAAACTGGCCTTCGGTCGCCGGTGCCAGCATCGCTACGACCTTTTTGCCTGCGTTGATCAGGCGGATCACATCGACCATGAAGGTCTTGGAACCGATCGCACCGAACGGGCAGGAATGGATGCAGGCGCCACACTGGATACATTTTTTCTCATCGATCACACATACACCATACTCATCGTAGGTAATCGCATCCACTGGGCAGACCTTCTTACACGGGCGCTCCAGATGGGCAATCGCATTGTATGGGCATGCCTGGGAACACTTTCCGCACTCGCGGCATTTATCTGGGTCGATGTGCGCCTTGGTATTTCCCATGCTGATCGCTCCAAACGGACAGGAGTTCTGGCAGGCTTTACCCATACATTTACGGCAGTTATCGGTGACTGTGTAGGACGCAATCGGGCACTCCTCACAGGCTGCATTGATAACCTGTACGACATTGTTTGTATTGCGGTCAGACGGACATTTACCTTCTGCCAGACGGATTCTCTGGCGGACAATCTCTCTCTCCTTGTATACACAGCAGCGGTACTGTGCCTGCGGACCAGGACTGATTTTATACGGAATATCGTCTCTTCCGTCCTCTAACTGATCATTCCAGGCAAGCTTTGCTACCTCGTAAAGTATCTCATGTTTGATGCGCAGAATTGTCGCGTCATTCGTTACCATGGTTTATCCTCCTTATTAATAATACGTTACCGTAACTTTCTTTCCCATACCTTCGACTGCTTCTTTTAGCTGTTTGACCAGGTTCTGGCGGATTCCCAGATCAAACGCCAGCCCTGGATTCTGGTAGGCGCTGTTCGCCGCCGTTCCCACAAACATATGTAATTCCGTGCAGTCTTCAATCAAAATCTTCGCGATCATGGACGCACCATTTTTCTTGTCCAACTCGCTGAAAAACTCAGAACTTAAATCGCATTCGATCAGATAGCGTTTCAGAAGTTCGATCGCTTTTCGCAGCGTCAGGACTCCCTCCGTCACCAGATCGATGCCTTCCATAAAAGCGATCGGCGGAATATCCGGGTCGCTGTAATCCATTGATACCCGCAGCGGTCGTCCCAGCTCCCGCGACAGGATCGTCGCGCTGGTTCCGCCCGATACAATGTGCTTTGCCGACTCATCTTTCATAAAATCCGCCGTGATCGTCTCATCGTCATTGCGGTCGAGCGGCGGTCCCGTCATCAGGTTGACCGGTTTCCGGTCAATGATCCGAGCTACCACAACCGTCGTATCATCGCCCGGTTTTCCCTCGTAAATCTGGCTGCATTCCGCACAGAGTGCCGCCGCCATACGTGCCGACGAAAGAGAGGTCAGACATTGTTCCGAAACAAACTCTGCCACCGACTCCCACGGCCAGCCAAATTTATATTTGCCGCTCTTTCCGACTCCCGCGTGCGTCACGCCGTCGCTGACAAGTACCAGCGCATCACCCTTCTGAACCTGGAACCGGCACTCGCTGATCTCCTTGTCCTTGACGAGACGCTTGTATTTCTGCAGCTCCACCACATGACCACAGCGCAAAAAAATGCATCGCGGGTTATCATATTCAACTAAATATACCTCGCCGTTGTTGAAAATCTGGAGAATCGAGAACGTCGCATACGCCACCTGTCTCGTCTGACAGATCGGAAGCGTCTGCACAATCGTCTCCACACATTCCTCCAGCGTGGCTCCATTTAAAAACATCGTACCCAGAATCTTTGCCGTCAGCGTTGAAAGAATATTCGCCTTGACGCCGCTTCCCATGCCGTCCGCCAGAATGATAACGTCCGAATCTTCCGTTTTCAGGCACTCTACCGTATCGCCGCACAGGATCTCTGAATACTTATTCAGACTTTTAAACGTGACATCTACGGTTACTCCCATTTATCGGACCTCACTTTCGCTCTCATCGTCAATCAGGGAACAAAGCTTCATCAGGGTTGTCTTCGTCTCCGCCGTCGTCTCACCCAGGAGTCCGGCAATATTCTGTGCAACCATCATCTGTTTGTAAATGACATTCTGTGCCAGATCAATGGTCGCCTTTTTCTTGGCATATTCCTGTTTTGCCTGTTTTTCCTCGCGCGTCACATCAATGATCGTGGCAATGACAAAATTGCCGTCATCGATATACGCAATGTTTTGAAGCGTCACAAGATTCCGATCCGGATAGATCACCTTCCGGCTGTGGACGCTTGTGTGCGTCCGGAATACCTCGCGTACATCCTCGGCGTTGATAAAGTCCTCCAGCGGTTTTCCCTTGATCGCCTCCGGTTTGACGCCGAAATACATTTCTGCCGCCACCGAACACTCCCGGATCCGCATATCATCGTCGATGATCATGATCAGGTTCGGGGACGTATCCATCACCAGATGAGACAGCGACTGCGCCCGGTCATGCAGGTACGGAATACACATATCGACCTCCGCCTTTTTCTGGAAAACAGCGATCGCCTTCTCCCGACAGGTCGGATAACCGCATGCACCACAGTTTAATTCCTGCTCCGGCGTCATCTTGCCCGTCTTTTTCAAGATCTCCCGGATCTCTTCCTCGGTCGGAATCCGCTCCTTCTGGGAACGATCCACAAACGTTCGGTGAATCTCCACCTGGCGCGCCGCCTCATGCATCAGGGATAGATCTGCCGGTTCCTTCGGAAGCATCGCTTCCAGATCCAGCTTAACTTTAAAACTCGACACGGAGGTCGCCGTGGACGGTCCATTGACACAGCCTCCATGACAGGCGTTCATCTCGATGAAACAGCCAGCCACCTCGCCGGTTTTCATCGCCTCACAGACATCCAGGCAGTCCTTCACGCCGCTGACGTAGAACTTGCGGTACTTGTCCGGTTTCTTCTGGGTCGCCGTCACCGCCGTAAGCAGTCCGCCGCTGACCGGATAACGCAGATTCGCGCCCGGTTCACGATCTTCGAACGGTTCTTCCTCACATGCTTCGATCTCGATCTGTTCCTCTGACAGCCACTGTTTTAAATCCTCAAATGTGAGGACTGCATCGGGCTTCACAACCCTGTTTTTCTCTTTTTCCGCGATACACGGTCCGATCACAACCACCTTCGCCGCCTCGCCGAACTCCGCGTGCAGCATGCGCGTATGGATCCCCGACGGAATCAGCACCGGTGCCAGATATTTGATCAGTTCTGGATAATGAATCTCAATCAGGTTCACGATACTCGGACAGGCAGTTGTGATGATATTTTTCATCTCGCCCTGCTCTAATAAACGGACATACTCTTCCGTCGCCAGCGCGGCTCCCTCCGCCGCATCACAAACATTCGTAAATCCCAGCTTTTTTAATGCTGACTTGACCTGCCCCCGCTTTTTATACGGCAGAACCCCCATATAGGAAGACGACAGCGATGCAATAACCGGTGCGCCGCTCTCAATCAGCTTTTTGACCTTGGAAAGTTCGCTCGGAACACGTTTTGCCGACTGCGGGCAGTTCAAAAGGCACTGCCCACAGAGAATACAGCGATTTGGCATGATATATGCATGACCATCCCGGATCATGATTGATTTCACTTCGCAGCCCCGCACACATTTATAACAATGCTTACACATCGTCGCCTTAAAATCAATAATCGGCATAGACTCTCCCTCTCTTTTTGCCGCTATATGTAAACGATTACGCGTTCAGGCGTCCCAGAATCTCCTTCTGGAAAAATTCTTCCGTTGTCTCCGGTTTTACGGAATACAGTTCTCCATCTACCGTCACACAGACACCTTTACGGCAGTTGCCGCTGCAGAAATCTCCATTTAAATCCACCTCACTGTCCAGATGATTCTCTGAAACCAGCTTCTGCAGCTTCTGGATTACCTCGCGGGATCCTTTCAGATGACAGGCACTTCCGATACAAATCGATACTCTCATATAATGACCTCCTCACTATCCGTTATAAAACAGACGCAGCCTTTCACCGGAGATTCCCGGTCAAAAAACTGCCTGTTCACATGCATCTTCCAGGGGAATTTACTAAAAATGCATCTTTCCCCATTCTTCTTCATTATCTCATATTGTGATATTATTATCAATCAAATTTCTTTCTGATTTTGTATTTTTTTTAGACCATAAGTACCTGATTCCAAAACCTTTTCACTTTCTTTTCATCAGCTTATGACTCTCCCGGTGTTTTTTAGGAAAATAATCTTTTTATCGGGCACCTTGCACTGCTTTTCTATAATATTTCCATCTTCCCCATGTACGCCCGTAGCTTCTCCACATTCCCGTCCGCAAAACAGTAACCATCCATGCCGCAGCCCTTCGCGCTGTCGATGTTATCCTGACGGTCATCGATGAAAAAGCATTCTTCCGCTTTGAGATGAAATTTTTCAAACAATCTCTCATAGATCGCCGGATTCGGCTTCGCCAGCTTCTCCTCCGCTGAGACAAGCGTGCCATCAAAATATTCAATGCCCGGAATCTCCTGCTCGAACACACGCAGGCGCACGGAACAATTCGAGCAGAGGTAGATGCCGCAGCCCTTTTCTTTCAGTTCCTTCACCAGCTCTCCCATCCCCGGCTTTGCCCAGATGTTGTACTCATGCCAGTGTTCCAGACTTTCCTTCGCCAGCCAGCGCAAATGTTCATTTGGCAGGCGTTTCTGCACCCGCTCCAGCGCCTGTGCATCCGTCAGCGTTCCCTCGTCTAAAAGCGACCACTCCTTCGAATCAAACAATTCGCGGCGCATCCACTCCACATCCTCCGGATTATCTGTGTACTCCCAGCACACCTTGACCGGATCATACTCCAGTAAAACCATTCCCATATCAAATACTATATTTCGAATCATACTTCTGCCTTTCTCTCATCCCGCAAATCTGCCGCCATTCCTGCGGCAGATGGAATTTTCAGTCCAAAAAATTCTCACCTGCAAGCAATCATAATCATTTATATTTTAACATAAATTTCTCATTTTTTTATTTCCATTTTCATAAATTAATGGTACAATAATAGAAAATTTTTCAGGAGGTACCGCTTATGAAAATGATTATCGCAATCATTGGCAGTGAGGACGCCGATGATTTAGTATATGAATTAAACCAGCACTCCTTCTTTGTCACCAAGCTTTCCACGATGGGCGGCTTTCTGAAAAAGAAAAGTACAACCCTGATGCTCGGTGTCGAAGATGAACGCGTCGAGGACGCCATCTCCATCATCAAAAAAATGTCCGGTGCCCGCGAGCAGCTTGTATACACGCCGCCGACCATGGCCGGAAACTGCTGTCCGACCGTCAATATGACCGTTCCGATGAACATGAAAGTCGGCGGAGCAACCGTATTTGTAATAAATGTAGAAGAATTTCAGAAATTCTAATTTTTTGATTTATATTACAAATCCGAATCAAAAAAGGGGCTTTCGCTTGCGCGTCTGCCCCTTTTTGATTCCTTTTATAGAAAAAGAAAAACTCCCGGAGAAATCATCTCTGGGAGTTCCACGCTGCACTCAGGTTCTGCAGCTAATCATGCAGAAGAAGGGACTTGAACCCTCATGATGTTGCCATCACACGGACCTGAACCGTGCGCGTCTGCCAATTCCGCCACTTCTGCGTAATTTCTAGTGCGGGCAACAGGACTTGAACCTGCACACTCTCGTACCAGAACCTAAATCTGGCGCGTCTGCCAATTCCGCCATGCCCGCTTGCTTGTCTTTCTGACTCACAAGTGAGTTTATTATAACATAGGGTAGTTCAAAATGGAAGAGTTTTTTTTATTTTTTTGAATTTTTTCGAAAGTTCTTTTAGAAAAAATGTGCGGCAAATTCATCGATACTGAAAGTCCGTGTGATCCTTGTACCGAAAAGTGTGTACCTATAACGGAATATTTGGTTCCGCTTGAAATCTCAAAAAAACAAAAAAGCCTTGAAAACAAAGGAAAAACCAGTGTTTTCAAGGCTTTCTCTATCATGGAGACAACGGGATTCGAACCCGCGACCTTTGCGTTGCGAACGCAACGCTCTCCCAGCTGAGCTATGTCCCCGTCCAAACTGTTATCATTATAGCACAACTGGAATGAATTGCAAGTAGAGAATAAAAAAAACGGAAACCCTTGTAAATCAAAGGCTTCCGTTCTTTTCTAGCAGAGCTGCTGACGGGAATCGGACCCGTGACCTCCGCACTACCAATGCGACGCACTACCGACTGTGCTACAGCAGCATCTTTTTGTTTTCGGCTCATCTCTAAGCCTCGATTAGTTTATCATGATACAATCGTTTTGTCAACGGTTTTTTTGAATTTTTTTTATTTTTTTAAATTTCCCGTTTTTTTCATCGGATGCCTCCGTTTTCATTCGCAGACATCCGATTCTCATTTCCTATCTTTTCATATTTCTATATGATTCCAACGGGGAGGGGAGCAGCGGAATCGGTTGCCCGATACCTTTCACTTACCCTACATCATTCTCTGACGCACAATCTCATATGCCAGCACGCCAGCTGCCACCGATGCGTTCAGGGAGTCGATATCTCCCTTCATCGGGATCGATGCGATGAAATCACATTTTTCCCGCACCAGACGGCTGACACCTTCGCCCTCATTGCCAATCACCAGACCGATCGGCCCTTTTAAGTCGAGGCGGTACATGCTCTCTCCTCCCATATCGGCACAGACAAACCAGAGTCCTCTCTCTTTCAGCTCCTCGATCGTGGCTGAAATATTGGTTACCTTCGCCACCGGCGTATAATTCAGCGCTCCCGCCGAGGTCTTCGCAACCGTCGATGTCAGTCCCACTGCGCGGCGTTTCGGGATGATCACGCCATGTGCGCCTGCCAGATTGGCAGTACGGATGATCGCACCCAGATTGTGCGGATCCTCAATGCCATCCAGAATAAAGAGAAACGGCGGCTCGCCTTTCTCTTCTGCCAGCTTTAGCATATCTTCCACCTCTGCATAGCGGTATGCCGCTGCCTGTGCAATCACGCCCTGATGCTTACCGGTCTCAGAAAGCTGGTCGAGTCTCTCCTTCGCCACATAGTGGATGATCGTATTCTGCTTTTTTGCCTCTCTCGTGATCGTCTTGACCGGTCCATCCTGGCAGCCATCCAGCACAAACAGCTTATCCACCGTCTTGCCCGAACGGAATGCCTCTAAAACGGCGTTTCTGCCTTCGATCATCGTCTCTTCAAATCTATTTTCCTGCTTATTTTCCTGTTCCATCTATTTTCCTCATCATGATTTATAACGATATTAATTCTCCCATCTGTTCCAGCCCTTTTCCCAGAAGTTCTGCCATCCTGTCAAACTGCTCGGTCAGATAGAGATAGCCCATCAGCGCCTCAAATCCGGTCGCCATCCGGTAATCCTTCATCGTCGCGTGCTTCGGCATCGTAAAAGATTTCGCATTGCGTCCGCGTCGGTATGCCGCCTTCTCCGCATCCGTCAGCTCTTCCTCCAGAAGCAGATAAAAACGTGCCTGTGCGTCCGCCTTGACCAGGTTCGCCGTCTTCTTGTGCATCTTGTTGACCTGCATATTGCCGCGGTTCATGACAAGGGTGCGGATCGCCAGCTCATAGACCGCATCGCCGATATACGCCAGCGCCAGCGGGGAATACTCCCCCGCCTCAACGTGTTTTAAATGCAGCGCTTCCTTAAACGCATTTAAGCCCGTTTCCATTTGACGCCCTCTCTCGTATCTTCCAGAATAATTCCCATATCGAGAAGCTGTCCACGGATCTCATCTGCCAGTGCGAAATTCTTGTCTTTTCTCGCCTGCTGGCGTTTTGCGATCAAGTCTTCTACTTCGCTGTCCAGAATCTCTTCCTTCTTCTCCGTGATAATACCGAGCACATCGCAGAGCTTGTCCATCGTCTCTTTGACATAGGAAACGTATGCCTTCGTCGATGCTTCCGAAATCGTGGAGTTGCTCAGGCGTACAATCTCAAAAATAGCTGAAATCGCATCTGCGGTGTTGAAATCATCGTCCATCGCCGTCTCGAACTTCTGAACCAACTCCTCGACTGCTGCCTGATTCTGCTTCTCCTCTGCCGTCATCTCGCCCTCTTTCGCTGCTTTCAGGCAGTCTGCCTGATGCTCTGCCGCAGTGCGGATGCGCTCTAAGCTGTTTTTCGAAGCTTCCATCAAATCCGCGCTGAAATTGAGCGGGCTGCGGTACTGGGCGCTCAGCATGAAGAGACGCAGAACCTGCAAATCGTATTTCTCACTGATCTCACGCACGGTAAAGAAGTTTCCAAGAGATTTGGACATCTTGCGGTTATCAATATTTAAGAATGCGTTGTGCATCCAGTAGTTGGCAAAGGTCTTGCCGTTCGCGCACTCGCTCTGCGCGATCTCATTTTCATGGTGCGGAAAGATCAGATCCTCTCCGCCTGCATGGATATCGATGGACTCGCCAAGGTATTTCTTGGACATCTCGGAGCACTCGATATGCCAGCCTGGACGGCCCTGGCACCACGGAGACTCCCAGAACGGCTCTCCTTCTTTTTTCGGTTTCCAGAGAACGAAATCGGTCGGATCTTCCTTGCCTTCCTCGCCGGTTACCTTGATCTCACGGAAGCCGGACTGCAGATCGTCCAGATTTTTATGGGACAGTTTTCCGTACTCTTTAAAGGATTTGGTGCGGAAATAAACCGTGCCGTCAGCTGCCACATACGCATGTCCTTTTTCGATCAGCGTATTGATCATCTCGATCATACCGCCGATCTCCTGAGTTGCCTGCGGATTCTTCGTCGCCGGTTTGACGTTCATCATCTCCATATCTTTTTTGCACTCTGCGATATAGCGCTTGGAGATCGTCTCCGCATCCACGCCCTCCTCGATGGCTTTCCTGATAATCTTGTCATCCACATCAGTAAAGTTAGATACATAGTTTACTTCGTATCCTTTGTACTCAAAATACCGGCGGACCGTATCAAATACGATCATCGGTCTTGCATTTCCAATATGAATAAAATTGTAAACGGTCGGTCCGCACACATACATCTTAACCTTGCCCGGTTCGATCGGCACAAACTCCTCTTTTCTGCGGGACAATGTGTTGAAAATTTTCATAACCTCATTACTCCTCTTCTATTTTAAATCTGCTTCCGGTGCTGCCTGACAGCCGCCACAGCCGCCGCATCCACCGCAAGCCGCTGCCTGCGTCATCATTTCACTATCATAACAGTAATTCTCCACTTCCGTCAACAGGGTAATCGCCTGTGAGGAAATGCCCTCGCCGCTGCCTGTAAAACCAAGCCCTTCCTCGGTCGTCGCCTTGACACTCACACGGCTGACCGGAAGCCCCAGCGCATCTGCAATATTTTCTGCCATCTGTGGGCGGTATGCAGCCAGCTTCGGGCGCTGCGCAATGATCGTGGCATCGATATTTTCAATCACATAGCCGCGTTCCTGCAGAAGTTTCCCTACCTTTTTCAGAAGTTCGATGCTCGACGCACCCTCATATGCCGGATCCGTGTCCGGAAAATGCTGTCCGATGTCGCCCAGTGCCGCCGCCCCTAAGAGCGCATCCATCACCGCATGCACCAGCACATCCGCATCCGAATGTCCTAACAGCCCCTTCTCATACGGGATCGTCACGCCGCCTAAAATCAGTTCCCGATCCGGAACAAGTTTATGCACATCATATCCCTGTCCTATTCTCATCGTATTCTAGTTCCTTTCTTGGTCATTTTGTAACTGTCCGGACTGCCCGCAGTTACTTTATTTGATAAATTATTTTATACTTTTGAAAAATATACACTTATCCAACAATTTTTAATTTACGCTCAATACAGCGGACTTCCAGATTGCTCTGGTACTGACAGCCCTCGCCGTCCACGTGAACTGCCATCGGGCGTTCCGTGTAGATCTGGACCTCCCGGCAGCTGAAGCACCGAAGCCCCCGGTTGTGGGAGCGCCGGAACAACGCCCGGAGCAGGGTTCCAAGCACCTGCCGCTTCGAGGCATGGCTGACAATGCAGACCTCCAGGTTGCCGTCGCTGCTGTCCGCCTTCGGCGCAAACCAGAATCCGCCGCCCTCGCAGGGTTGAATCTGTGCACTGATAAAATAAATATAATTAAATTCCACCCGGCGCGTTCCATCGAGCAAAATATACCCCCGGATCGGTTTCGCCTTCAAATACTGTATAAATCCCAGTATCCGGTACGACAATCGCCGCAGATGAATCCGGTTGCAGATATTTTTGATCGCCGAACGCTGCATATGCTGGCATACTTCCGCATCCAGCCCGATCCCCGCGCTGACAATAAAACGCCGATGTCGGAGCACATCATCGCCGTATGCAATCACACCATAATCGATCTGCCGGATCCGCCGCGCCTTAAAAATCCGGCGCAGTTCGCGCATCGGTCTTCTCGAAAGCCGGAGCCCGCGCGCCAGATCACTGCCTGTCCCCACCGGAATATAGCCCAGCGTCACCATGTCGCAGGAAACGATTCCGTCCACGACCTCATTCATTGTCCCGTCACCGCCCACGACCACAATCACCCGTGCCTCCTTGCAGTGGGACGTCAGCTTCCTTGCATACTCTGTCGCCTGCCCCGCATATTCTGTCAAATATGCCTGATACTCAACCCCGTCCCGCACAAGCCGCTGCTCTATTTTTTTCCATATCTTATAGCCGCAGCCACTCTGTGAAGCGGGATTAATAATGAAATAATACATTACTCCATCCTCATATTTTGCCATAACGTCCCCTGCTTTCCGAAAATACAGAAACTCCCCTGCTGGGGCGTTATATTTTATCTTTTACCCTGCCAGAATACCTGTCACAGGATACAGCGCCATTACAATTTTGCATGAGATAAGTATACCATACTTCCTTTTAAATGATAAGAAAATTTCTATAAATTATTTTCTCAAAAGTGTTGACAATCTTGAAAATTTATATTATACTTGCAAAGCAATCGCGATTTGTGCGAGTGTCAGCGGGATCTTAGCTCAGCTGGGAGAGCATCTGCCTTACAAGCAGAGGGTCACAGGTTCGAGCCCTGTAGGTCCCACTTTTCTAAATTTAATATGGCGAGATAGCTCAGTT
>NZ_QUFH01000005.1:0-194371 GCF_003478415.1 Clostridium sp. AF27-5AA | reverse complement strand
TTGTGCGAGTGTCAGCGGGATCTTAGCTCAGCTGGGAGAGCATCTGCCTTACAAGCAGAGGGTCACAGGTTCGAGCCCTGTAGGTCCCACTTTTCTAAATTTAATATGGCGAGATAGCTCAGTTGGCTAGAGCACGCGGTTCATACCCGCGGTGTCGAGGGTTCGAATCCCCCTCTCGCTATTGATAAAGCAGCTTGCAGTTGAGCAAGCTGTTTTTATTTTACTTAAAGTCCCTGTCCATCCATAAAATTTTTGTTTAACAAATTTCACATTCCATAACCTTTTTCTTAATATTTATAACAATCCCTATTTAGCCTTGAAGTTGGCGGGTGAGTGTGCTATAATCAGACGAACTTGGAGAGATGTTAAAATAATGTTAATTTATTTATGATAAAAAGAAAATCGAGGTTGATTGATATGAAACATTTTCTGAAGGAACTCCTGAAGAAATACGGGCATATATGGATTCTGGGATACGGATTTATCTATCTTCCGTGGTTTATGCATCTGGAAAAAACCGTGACCTCCAATTACCATATCATGCACTCATCGCTGGATGATATGATTCCGTTTAATGAATACTTCGTCATCCCATATTTACTGTGGTTCGCCTATGTGACCGCTGCGATTGCATACCTGTTCTTCAAGAACAAAGAAGAATATTACCGGTTATGTGCATTTTTATTTACCGGCATGACGCTGTCACTCTTAATCTGCACCCTGTTCCCGAATGGAACTGACCTGCGGACCGCTGTAGACCCGGACAAGAACCTCTGTTCCCGTCTGGTCTATATGCTCCACCAGGCTGACACGAACACGAATGTATTTCCAAGCATCCACGTGTACAATTCCATCGGAACCCACATCGCGGTCATGAAGAGTGAGTCTCTGAAAAAGCACAAAGTAATCCGGATTCTTTCCGGTATCCTGATGGTCGCTATCTGCATGGCAACTGTCTCGCTGAAACAGCACTCGGTTCTGGACGTCGCAGGCGCGATTCTTTTAAGCGCAGCTATCTATCCGTTAGTATATGCAGGAAGCACGCAGGAAGAGACAGAGAACGAACCGGAATATATTCGCTAAAGGATTTCTCAAGACAAGTAAACATAAGCTGGCGCCAAAGTATGACAGGTGCCAGCTTTTTTCTATTTTTACACCAAGTTTTCAGTTTTTAAAATCCTATACAAAATCTCATTCTAATTTGCACAAATGTGATCTATAACAATAATAGGATCAATCTTATATTTATAAAGTATTTTTCTTGTATTTTTCATTATATTTCCTGCCGCGGTCATTCCGAAAATTAGAGCTCCATAAATAACAGTGCATCACCTACTGAGGATTTCCCAATTATTGACCTAGCACAAAAAATCCGACCATCTGGAAACACTCGACTTTCCAGACGATCGGATCTTTTAATTTCACTTTTATGATAGATTTGATTTCGTTTTCTAATCCATATTATTTCAATTTTTATAATGGATTTCTAGTTAAACCCATAAAACTTCTGCGAAATCTTATAGCAGGCGATCGACACCTTCCGTCCGCCTTTTCCCGGCAGGTTTACGCCCTGTCCGAGGAAGCCCCAGCGCAGGCGCATATACAGCGTGAAATTCTGCTGTTTCAGATACTGCCACAGTTCTTTTTTCTTCTTCAGATTTTCCTCTGTCTCCGAGCGGATCGCCAGAATTGAAGTAACTGTCATCATGATCTCCAGATAGCGGACCATGTAGTGGCGCAGCTTTGGATTCTTGATCTTGGTCACATCGTAATATCCCAGCATCAGCTTCGTGACGAGTATCTGCTGATCAATACGGCTGATCATGACTTTTTCATTGACCGACTGATCGTCGCGTCCGATGAAATAACGGTAGAAATTCACATCCAGATAGTACATGGATTTTACGTGTGGAAGCGGCTGATATACAAAAATATTATCCACGTAGAACGTATGCTTTGGCAGTTCCAAGCCGCAGTTCCGAAGCATTTCCACACGGTAAATGACCGAATGCATCAGGATATACTGTCCCAGGCGGAAGCCTCTTGCACCGTTCCAGTCGATGAGCTGGCGTTTTGGGAGCGCCATGTTGTAGTTCATGACCTTTTTGTGTTTTGCGCCCTGTTTCTCATAAACGAAGTTGGTAATCAGCATATCCAGCGTCACATTGTCATGGACAAATTTGCGCAGCGTATCCAGAACCTCCATATATGCCTCTTCGTTGACCCAGTCATCGCTGTCCACGACCTTATAATAGACGCCCGTCGCATTGCGCAGTCCCGCATTGACGGCCTCACCGTGACCACCGTTTTCCTGATGAATCGCCCGGCAAATCCCCGGATAGTTTTTCTCATACTCATCCGCAATCTCCGCCGTATTATCTTTTGTGGAACCGTCATCCACGATCAGGATCTCCACCTCATCGCCGCCCGGCAGCAGGGATTCGATGCAGTTACGCATATATGCCGCCGAATTGTAGCACGGAATCGCTACCGACAACAGTTTCATTGGTTTATTTTCTCTCAAAACTCCAGTTCCTCCATCTCTTTGTTGACCCGATCCTCACAGGAGCGCATGGCAAGAATCGTCTGTTCCATCAGTTTGTCTAATTCCCAGCCAAGCTGATCAGCCCCGCGTCGGATCACGTCTCTGGAACATCCAGCTGCAAATTTCTTGTCCTTAAATTTCTTCTTAAGACTTGAAAGCTCCATGTCCTTGGTGCTCTTGGACGGGCGCATCTTCGCCGCCGCCCAGATAAGCCCTGTCAGCTCATCGGCTGCAAACAACACCTTTTCCATCTCATGTTCCGGAGCCACATCCACCCGTATGCCGTAGCCGTGGCTGACAACCGCATGGACTAAATCTTCCTCTGCGCCTCCGTCGCGCAGAAGCTCCGGTGCCCGCTCGCAGTGTTCTTCCGGATAAAGTTCAAAATCAATGTCATGCAGCAGTCCTGCCATGCCCCAGAATGCTTTTTCGTCCCCGTATCCCAGCTGCTCGGCATACCACTCCATGACGCCCTCCACGGTCAGTCCATGTAAAATATGAAATGGTTCTTTATTATACTTGCGAAGGAGCGCAAGCCCCTGTTCCCTGCTCAGTGATGTCTGTTTCATCCTCCGTGCCTCTCTTTCTCTTTCCACGTTTCCGTGTCCGGATCCTTGATTCTCAGTAATTCACACTATCTATAGTTATAACAAAATTAACCAGCAAAATAAAGCAGATTTTTGTAAAAGTATTGTGAACAAGTCGTTGCTGTTCACGCATACGTGCCCAGTAATAACAACTCAAACTCCCCACGTCTGCCACATTGACTGAAATTCTCTTTCAAAATAAGTTACGCATCGTCTTAAACACCACCCATAATCAATCTTCTCCACTGTTTCTGCCGCATAGATCGGATAAGCAGCCACCTGCTCGTCATTAATATAATAGGATGCCTGCCCGACCTCCTGTCCTTCATGAACCGGTGCTTCCAGCTCGGTCGGGTACTCATAACGGATGTCTGGCTTCTCGTCCGCGCGCAGAAGCATCAGAAACGTCTGTTTTTCCGATGGCAGATTCAGTGTGAGCGCCGTCGTTCCTTTCACGCCCCGCCTCACCTCCACCTCCGGAAATGTTTTCTCCCGGTCAAATATATCATACCAGTTATATGTATCAAATGCATACTGATCGAGTTTCCGCATATCCGCCCATTTGTACGTCTTGTGCGGCGGCCACCCGCAGCCGAGAAGCGCCACCGTAAATGCTTTTCCTTCTTTTTTTAACGCCGCTACATAACAGTACCCGGCTTTCCCGGTAAATCCTGTCTTGCCCGACAGCACCTCCGCGCACTGGCTTAAAAGCGCGTTGTGGTTTGCCAGGTAAAATGAACGGTTTCCCGACTCATCCTGAATCGTCCGTGATGCCGTACGGGTAATTTCCAGAAATGTTTCGTGGCACGGCGACTGGAACGCGCAGTAGCGCATGATCCGCGCCATATCCGCCGCCGAAGCGCTGTGTTCGTTTCCATCCGCATCCGCAACGTCCAGACCGTTCGGTGTCACGAAACAAACATTCTTACATCCTATCTCCCGCGCTTTCCGGTTCATTTTCTCCGCAAATTCTTCCACGCTTCCCCCGATGTGCTCCGCCACCGCCACGGCGCTGTCGTTGTGGGATTCCAGCATCAGGGAATAGAGTAGATCCGATAGGCGGTACCGCTCCCCCGCCCGCATATTGAGCTGGACATCCGGCATGGAGGCCGCTTTCTCTGATACCTCGACCCAGTCATCGGGATTTCCCTGTTCCAGTGCGAGAATGCAGGTCAGAATCTTCGTCGTGCTTGCCATCGGATAAGCGGTATCCGCATCTTTCCCCGCCAGAATACGCCCACTGTCCGCATCCATGAGAACCCAGGCGCGGGCGTGAAGGGGCTGTTGTAGAGAAGTCTCTTTCTCTCCCAGAATCTCTTTATTTTCTATGTTTTCACGAACAAAAACCGCCCCGCCGGCCGGAACCAACTGAATCATCGCCAGTATACTTCCTGCCAGCAGAACGGCTATCCATTTTCTGATTCTATCTCCCATCCGGCTGCTCCGGAATCCCTTTTCAGGAGATTATATGAGAATAAACCTGTTTTCTATGACTTTTTCTTTTTATTTTTCCAGCGGCTCATTCAGCTTCTCCGTCCCCGGCAGCGCAAACCGTCCGCCCGCGATGATCTTTACACTCGTTCCATCTGGATGAATCGCCTCGATCGTATCCAGCTCGGAGTACGGGATTGTAATGTCCGTATGGCAGCCAAAATATGCCTCCTGCGGGTTTTCTTTGCGTTTTGCTGAAATCTCATTTTCACGCGCCACCATCTCGCGTCCATCCGGGTTGAAGACCGGGCAGTCCTCCATCCAGCTGTAGCAGGTATCGCCTACCGCAAAGTGCGGTCCCATCTTCTCGGCAATCAGAATCGGGAATTTGTCGAGAATGCCGTAGCGCAGCGCTACCTCATACGCAGTTGTGTTGGTGCCAATCGCAAACTCGCCCATCGGCAGCGTCTCATGGTTTTTGAGGATCATCTGTTTCACTAACGCCTTATTTTCCTCTTCCGTCTCAAAGTTTTTGCAGGTATAGGAGACAGCGATACCATTTTCAAACCGAATTTCCAGATCTTTGAACTGAAATTCCCCGATATAGACGCTGCCGACATGCAGAAGCCCGTCTGTCCCAGCAAGCTGCGGGGAGGTAAAGACTTCTCCAACCGGAATATTTACATCCGCTACGCAGTTTTCGAAATTCGACTGTTTCGTCGGCTCAGCAAGCGTGTGAAGCTGTACGGTCAGATCGGTGCGGTTGCCGCCGCGTCCGCTAATGTGGACTTGCGATGCCTGATCCAGTTCGTTGATCATGATCTGCTGGATGTCGCGGTACAGCTCATAGTCCAGCGTATTGATGCGGATCGTCTCCTTGAAAATCGCCTCAAACTCCGATCCGATCTCCGGAAGCGGGAATGCAATGATTGTGAAGCTCGTCTCCGTTCCCGGAATATACGCGTCCACAATCTGCATCGCCTCATTGCTGTAGGATAACAGCAGTTTCTCCTGTTTTTCACTTAAAGAAAAGGCTGCTGCTGCATTGACCGGCTCAAATCCGGCCTCGCCGAAGGTTTCCACCACTGCCGGACCGGCATATACCGACGCCAGATCCTTGTATGTCTCATATGCCACCTTCAAAATAGACAGTTTCCGCTCACGAAAAGCCTTGTCCAGGTAAACCGCATTGTCGTAGCGGTGATCATACTCGTACTGGCGGTTCGCCGGTGTGCCATAGTAACCGTTCGTGCGCGCCGCCATCCGGTTCACCGTGCCGATGGAGGCGCGGGCAATGATCGGCTCCAGACCGAGTTCGCGGAAATTTTCCACTGCCATCCGGATCATGCGTTCAAATCCGATGTGGTAACGGATCTGCACCGTTTTCTTGCCCTCATAGCTGCGTCCGGTCGCCGCAAATCCCTTGCGGTAGCCTTCTGTGTAGGTATCTGCCATCCGGCGTACCGTCTCCTCCGGCAGCTCATTCATAAAACGTGCCGTCGCAAGCTCTGTCTCCGAGATATATTCGCCAAACCGGTACAGATAACGCAGATCGTTTAAATCACTGTCCATGATGATCGATTTTCCAAAATCCAGCGACGGATCCAGCGTCTCACGCCCCCGCCACGGAAGCATCCTGTCACAATAATCACTGACAAAATAGTAGAGCGGCTCGCGAAGCTCCGCCACCTCCGGAGTACCGCCCTCAAACAGGTTGTAAACCTCAATAAACAGCTCCTCCAACACCGTCACATCCACCAGACGGCTCTCATAGGCGTAAACGATCGCGCTGCGGATCTCCGTATAGAGAAATGACAGCCACGGACCATAGTTCTCTCCCAGCTCTTTTGCCGCATAGTCCGGGTTCGCAAAGCTCTTCCCATACGCCCCTGGAAGTATATCCGCATAAAGCGTCCGGTTAAATTCTGTTGCCTCTTTCTGGCTCATCGCCGCCAGCGTCCCATCCATCTGTTTCTGGAAGGTTTCTTCTATCAGCTCGATAAACTGGACGGTGCGCTCAAAAAATGCCCGGTATGGCTCACCAACCGTCGCTTCTTCTTTCATATGGCCGATGCGCTCCATCGCGAGCTCATGGCGCTCCGCAACCGCCTCATTTTCTTCTTTCAAAAGTTCCCAATATTTCATGTTCAGATATTTCCCTCCTTCTGCCATCGCCAAATTTCACTTTCAAACCACGCCCGCCGCAAAGGCTCTTACCGGCGTTCCATTGGTCCGGCATTCCAGGCAAGCCACGCATAAAAACCATTCATTCTTAGCCCCGGATGCCAATCAAAATCGTCACAATCCACCAGATGACCAGAAGCCCCGACAAAATCGTACCAATTTTCGCGAATATATAATTTTTTTCTTCTTCTTTAAAAGATTTCCATCCGTACATCAGCGACGCCACGGAAAATAATATGCTCGAAAAGCACATCGACAGCGCGCCGACCGGCGTATTGCCCTGGCTGCGGACACTGAATGCCATCCCTGCCACGCACAGCAGCAGACCGACTCCCGCCAGTCCCAGACAGAGATAGCCGTGTTCCGCCATCGGCTTGCGGATATAAGAAATCCGGTTATCTGTTTGACGTCCCATGCAGACACCTCCCAATTGCACGTGTAATCCACTGGCAGAGGTAGCCAGCAATTCCACCTAACGTATTTAAAAACATATCATCCACATCAAAACTTCCCACCTTGAATACGAGCTGAATCGTCTCGATGCTCAAAGTCAGAAGGAAGCTCAGAATCAACATCAGGTACCATTTTCCAAATCTCGGACTGATGATCGGCAGGAAAAATCCAAACGGCATGAAACACACCACGTTGCCAGCCGTATTTAACAGGAACGCTTCCGTCCCCACTATATCACGATAAATATAAAACCGTTTGATTTCCTTAAATAAAACGAGATTATAGGCATACTCCACATGCGGCGCGCGCCCGAATCCGTCCGAAAAAAACATAAAATATATAAGAAGCACCAGGTATGCGACAAAGAATATCCAGCACACCTTCTGATGCGTTTTTGTCCGTTTCCACATAATTCCCCACATAAACTGCCAGAAATGAGAAAAACCGTACACCGTCCCCGGTCATACGGTTTTTCTCTTTCGACTGGGCATATCTGCCCTGTTTCAAATCCAATTTTTAGAATGTAATATCTGATTTGCGTTTCAGTAAAAACGCACCGCTGACGATCGCCATCACACCGGCTGCCAGCCCTACCGTGATGATCACGCTTCCAATCACGATATTAATCACACCGGTTCCCTGCATCGTTTTGTAGATCTTTTCCATATCGATCCGCTCCTTCTTACACTCCGTCGCATGGCATTTCCCATTTCAAGCATGCCGCTCCGTGAACCAAATCTCTATTTTGCACCGTACTGCTCATAGTATGCGTCGATCGCTGCTTTCAGTGTATCATCGATCACGACCTTGCCCTGGCACTCCTTGTTGTACAGGCACTCTACGACATCTGACATCGATACGATCGCTGCGGTCGGGAAGCCGTACAGTTCCTTGATCTCATCCAGCGCACACTTTTCTCCCTTGCCGCGCTCCATACGGTTTAAAGATACCATCAGGCCTTTGATCTCCACATCTGCCTGGGATTTGAGGATCGGGAAGGTCTCCTCGATGGATTTACCGGAAGTGGTTACATCCTCGATGATAACGACGCGGTCGCCGTCCTTTAACTTGCTTCCCAGAAGGATGCCGGTATCGCCGTGATCCTTGACCTCTTTCCGGTTGGAGCAGTAACGTACTTCTTTGCCGTACAGCTCACTGATCGCCATCGAGGTGGCAACTGCCAGCGGGATTCCCTTGTAAGCCGGTCCAAACAGGACATCGA
The DNA here is from genome assembly GCF_003478415.1 of Clostridium sp. AF27-5AA. Classification (NCBI taxonomy): domain Bacteria; kingdom Bacillati; phylum Bacillota; class Clostridia; order Eubacteriales; family Clostridiaceae; genus Clostridium; species Clostridium sp. AF27-5AA. Next base: position 185,949 of record NZ_QUFH01000005.1, on the reverse strand, counting down.
AATCCAGACCATAGTTGTCATGAATCGCCTTTGCGTAATACTCGCCCAGACGACGCAGCTGCGTACCGGTTACATATGCACCCGCGTTCATGAAGAACGGAGATTTACGTCCGCTCTTTAAGGTAAATTCGCCAAACTTGAGCACTTCGCTCTCTACCATGAAATTGATAAATTCCTGCTTATACTGTTCCATCATACTCTCCTATCTTACCGAACCGCACCAATCAGTTCATGTATATCTTCAATGCCATATTTTGCCATGTAGGCGTCGATGCCCTTCACGATCTCCTCCGTCGCATACGGATTATGGAAATTCGCCGTACCGACTGCCACCGCGCTTGCGCCTGCCAGAATAAATTCGATCGCATCGTCCGCATTCATGATACCGCCCATGCCGATGATCGGAAGCTTGACCGCCTGCGCCACCTGGTAAACCATGCGGACTGCCACTGGTTTCACTGCCGGGCCGGACAGACCGCCGGTACGGTTGGCTACCGCAAAAGTTCTCCGGTTGATATCGATCTTCATGCCAGTCAGTGTGTTGATCAGGGACAGCACATCCGCACCGCCTGCCTCGGCTGCTTTCGCCATCTCCGTGATGTCGGTAACATTCGGGCTGAGCTTCATGATAATCGGCTGTTTCGCATGGCGTTTTACCTCGCGGGTGATCGCCTCCACTGCTTTCGGATCCTGTCCAAATGCGATGCCGCCCTCCTTGACGTTCGGGCAGGAAATGTTGATCTCCAGCATATCGACCGGCTGGCTCGCCAGTTTTTCCACTACATCGACATAATCTTCCGTCGTTTTTCCACATACATTGACGATAATCTTCGTATCATACTGACGTAAAAACGGGATATCCCTCGATGCAAATAAATCATACCCCGGATTCTGTAAGCCGATCGCGTTGATCATGCCGCCGTACACCTCCGCAATACGCGGGGTCGGATTGCCTGGCCACGGCACATTTGCCACACCCTTGGTCACAACTGCGCCGAGCTTGTTCAGATCGACCATCTCGCCGTACTCTGCCCCTGAACCAAAGGTTCCGGATGCCGTCATGACCGGGTTTTTAAGCTCTACACCCGCAAGATTGACTGCCATCTGTCTCATAATTCTACCTCCTCGGCTAAAAATACGGGACCATCCTTGCAGATCCGCTTGTTGTGTACATTGCTGTGGTGGTCTACATCCTTCGACTGGCAGACACATGCCAGACAGGCGCCGATTCCACATGCCATCTTCTCCTCCAGGGAAATATAGCACTTGATTCCCTTTTCTGCCGCATACTCCTTGATAGCGCGCAGCATCGGGGTCGGTCCGCAGGCATAAATCACATCCGCCGTCAGGTTCTGTTCCCGGATCGCGTCCAGGACATTGCCCTTCGTGCCGACGCTTCCGTCCTCGGTCGCCACAAAGACTTCTCCATATGCCTCAAACTCATCCCGGAGGAAGAGATTTTCATCTCGGTATCCTAAAATGATCTGTTTTTCGCAGTTTAACTGTTTCGCCATCTCAAGCATCGGCGGAACACCGATACCGCCGCCGATCAGAAATACATTTTCGCCCTCCTGCGGGAAACCATTTCCCAGAGGTCCCATGATGTCGATCGGGTCTCCGGAAACATATTTGGAAAATTCATCCGTTCCTTTACCGGCAATCCGGTATACGATCCGCAGGCGTCCTTCATCCGGATCTGCCTCGCAGATACTGATCGGGCGCGGAAGAAGTCTGGAACCGTCCTGGCTGTAGACCGAGATAAACTGTCCCGGTCTTGCCTCATCCGCTATGTCCGTCACGATCCACATACTGAAAATGCCAGGTGCCAGTTCTTCCTGACTATATACAACTGCTGTCTCTTTCTTCTGTGCCATGAGCTCCTCCTTACAGTACGCGTCCGATGTCCGCAATCATATCGATGACAGCCTGTCTCGATGCGTCCGCAAAATGCTCCGGACCGAATTTGGCGTATGCGTCTTTCTTGTATGCTGCGATGATACCGCGGGAAGAATTGACGATCGCGCCCAGTCCATCCTCGTTGAAGCAGTATTTTAAGTCTTCTGCCGTACCGCCCTGTGCGCCATAACCCGGAACCAGAAAGTAAGTCTTCGGCATCAGCTTACGCAGAATCTTGCTCATCTCCGGGTAAGTTGCGCCCACAACTGCGCCTACATTACTGTAGTCGCCATCCATGGAAGCCTCCCCCCACTCAACGACCTTCTCCGCTACCAGCTCATAAAGCGGGCGGCCGTCCACCAGACGATCCTGGAACTCGCCGCTGGATGGGTTAGAAGTCTTTACCAGTACAAAGATACCGCGGTCGGATGCGTTGCACTCGTCCACAAATGGTTTCACGCCGTCGGTTCCCAGATACGGATTGACCGTCACATACTCGGTATTGAACGCGGAACAGGTCGTATTTCCAACCTTCACGCTGCCGAGATGACCGGTTGCGTAGGCAGCCGATGTGGAACCGATGTCGCCGCGCTTGATGTCTCCGATGACAATTAAGCCCTTCTGCTGGCAGTATTTGACAGTCCGGTCATACGCTTTCAGGCCTTCGATGCCAAACTGCTCATACATCGCAATCTGCGGTTTGACCGCCGGAATCAGATCAGCCGTCGCATCCACGATCGCACAGTTAAACTGCCAGATCGCCTCTGCCGCTCCTTCCAGGGTCTCTCCGAACTCCGCAAATGCTTTTTCCTTCACGTGCTCCGGAATATATCCAAGCATCGGATCCAGTCCTACACAGATCGGTGCCTTTGTCTTCTGAATCTTCTCAATCAATTTACTAACCATCACGTTCTCCTCCAGAGTATCTCTCATAAATAATCAACTTATTTTATCATAAGTGGAGGGCGCTTTCAAGGGCACGGAGCAAGGAAAAAAGGGTTTTTGCTTATGCCCTTTTGATTGCCCCAAAAGAAGCGCGCCAGCTGTCACGGCATCGGACGGCTGGCGCGCTTCTTTCTTGGGTGTATCGTTTCTTTGAATAATTGGTTTTAAAATTGCAAAATTAGTTTTTCTTGCTTAAATATGAACTATTTCAACATTTAATACAATGAATCAATGCATCTAATGCAGCGTCAACGTCGCCACATAATCTCCATTTTTGTAACTTTTAGCCGCAAAATGTTCCTCCGTCTCCGTCTGAAGTTCCATCCAGAGTTCTTCGGCGGCGAGCATAATGTGGGAGAGCATGATGCCGATGCTGAATTCGCGCATCGCATGGAAGCTCTTGCCCGGAAAGCGGGTTTTTAGGGCGAACACATAGATTCGGTCGGAATAGACGATGAAGCGCCACGGCTGGGTGTTCATCGCGGACGGTGCGAGACGCGCCGCACGGAGAATCGTCTTCATCTGCTCTCCGGCTTCTTCCTTGAAAATACAGAGTTCATTGAGCGGGAGGCGCTTTGCCAGCGGGCTTTCACGGTAGAGCTTGCCCTCCGGGTAGCCGAATGCGACCATCATCAGGCAGCGTTTGCCGCCGCGCACCTTCTGCGCCGGCTGCACGCTGCCCAAATAGCAGGTTCCAAGCCCTTTTGCCGTCATATAGAGCACCATCTGCTCCATCAGATAACCGGCATTGCGCTCGCAGCCTTCCTCCTGATCCGAATAGATCGCCAGATAGTAGGGAGCATCCACCTTCCAGAGTCCGTGGACATCGGCTTTTTTCTTTGTATTGTCGAATATCACTGCCTCAACCCGGATCCGGTCATTTAACCGGGAGGTCTTATCAAAATAGGACAGGATCTGCCCACGCAGCTTCTCCGTGACCTCCCGATCGGTGTATTTTCGAACTGAATGGCGACATCCTATCGCCTCATACAAATTCATCATACCTGCTCCCCTCCTATCTTTTTGCTGCCGTTATCATGCGCATGACCCGCAGTATCTTTTTCTCTGCCTCTCTATGTGCATTCCAATTTCTATACAAATTCCGACCATTTCAGCACCACCTTTAAATCAGTCCCGACATCAGTGGTACTACCACTACGGTCAAAAGACCGGCGACCGCAATTGACAAGCTGCTCATCGCACCCTCGATCTCGCCTAATTCCAGCGCCTTTGCCGTTCCAATCGCATGGGCTGCCGTTCCAAGTGCCAGCCCCTTCGCGATCGGCTCTTCAATTTTAAATATCTGAAACAGCCAGTCGGCTATAATATTTCCCAAAATTCCTGTAATTATAATGCTGATAACCGTCAGTGTCACGATACCGCCCGCTTCCTCGCTGACGCCCATGCCAATCGCCGTCGTAATGGACTTTGGAAGCAATGTCACATAGTGCGTATGCTCCAGCTGAAAGAAACGGCACATCACATAGATACTGCCGACACTTCCCGCTACCCCTGCCACGATTGCAGAAGCAACCGCAATCAGGTGCTGGCGCAAAAGCTCCAGCTGCTTATACAGCGGAATCGCCAGACAGACCGTCGCCGGTGTCAGAAAATAGCTCAGATACACCGCACCGCGGTTGTACTCCTTATATTCTATATGAAAAACAGATAAAAATGCAATCACAACTATAATTGCAACCAGCAGCGGATTTAAAATCGCCCAGCCGGTCTTCTTTTTCAGCCAGACGCCCAGCATATACGCGCCGACGCTGACCAGCATTCCAAAATAAAGAGAAGAATGAATCAGTCCATTCATGCTTTTGCACCCCCTTTATTCTTTCTGCGGATAATGCTCTGCGCCACGCACCCGGTCGCAACCATAACAAATACCGTCGAAATCACGGTAATCACTGTCAGCGGCACCAGGATGGACTCCGCCTCCTGCACGCTGTCAAGCAGGCCCACACCTGCCGGTATAAACATAATCGGCATCGTATCCAGGAAGAAATCTCCCACTTCCGCCACATCTTCTGTATGTAATGCTCCTGTGCAAAGCATAAGTAGAAGAATGAACAATCCGTATACGCCGGACGGAACCGGAAACGGAAGCAGATAGTTCAAAAATTCTCCCAGCATTGTGATACCAAAAATAATTGTCACTTCTTTCAAGTACTTCATGATGTCTTCGCCTTTCGTATTAATGCCTCTATTCTATCACTCTCAAATTTATAGGACAATATGAAAATTAGCATAAATTCTGTCAATTTCCTTGAATTTTTTGCGTCTTTTTTATACGATACAGGTAAGCTTTTCCGGTTTGGAAAATCCAGACATTTTCGATCCAAAAAACGTGAAGTTTTTATCCGCAAATACGTTTATCTTTATGAAAGACTTATCTTCTCAGCTGCTTTTGTAGCTGGTACACTTTGTATTGCAAGAAAGAAAGGATTAGAAGTTATGAATTTAATTCAGACAAACTCACTCTCTGCCAGACAGGCAGAACAGATCCTGGCACTGTTGAATGAATGCCAGAAGACGCAGCCGATCCACATTTCTTTTCCATTTGAAGACGGAAATTGTTTCCTGCTTCTTCTGGATGAATCAGAGACACTTGCGGCCATCATGGGAATGATCCTTCCACCGGATGGCTCTTCGGACGAGGAACCCGTCGAATGCATCGCCTTCACCCGCCCTTCCCTGCGCCGACGCGGATATTTTGCCGCACTCTTAGAAAAAGCCTGCGACATCTCCGGTGAGCACGATATTCTATTTCCGGTTGACCCGGAATCTGCTGATACGGCTGCCACGATGAAAGCCATTCACGCTGACCGCGTCGATCAGGAATATCAGATGAAATGGGACTTTGACCCGGCGGCCGAACGCTTTGACTCTCCCATGGTTGAAAAACGCCCGCTTACCTTTACCTGCACTTCTGCACCGGAAGGTGACGTCAACGAAAGTGTTGATCCCGACAGTTGCTGGGACTGCTTCCACAGCGCCGATGATCCAGATCCGGCCGTTACAATTCTGACCTATGAATTTTTAGAGACTCCGCTGGATCCGATGTGCTCTCCGGCTGCCGTGTGCATGGCACGTATGCAGCCCGTCCCGGACGTTCCCGGCACATTTCATGCCTGTTTCTACGGCTTCCGGGTCCATGACCTCTGCCGCGGACTGGGAATCGGTGAAGCTGCTTTCTGTCTGGTCTTAAACGATCTGATCACGCGCGGCTGCACCCGGATTGTTCTTCACGTCAGCAGTGACAATTATCCGGCACTCTCGATCTATAAAAAAGCAGGGTTCCGAATTACCGAAACCCTGTCCTATTTTATGTATTAAAGATATGGCAGGCGCTTCTGCCGCCAAAAGCCCCCCGATACATGATCTATTCGTTTACATCACGATATTCTTCCTGCATCGGATGTTTTTCCTCAATCTTCTGACGGATGCTTAACATCTTGCAATCCGTCTCCGCGATGACATCCGCGCACTTTTTCAGCTCCGCACCGATCTCTGCGGCTTCCTGGGCATCCAGCTGCTTTTTATACTTGAGCTGGTGATCCAGACTCGCCCAGAAATCCATGGCGATCGTGCGGATCTGGACTTCCACACGGATATTTTTCTTACTGCTTGAAAAGAATACCGGTACTTCCACGATCATGTGGTAGCTGCGGTAGCCGTTTTCCTTCGGCGCCTTGATATAATCCTTGATCGCAATGATGGTCACATCATCCTGGCGTTCCAGCATCCGGCTGATCTCGTAAATATCGTCCACAAACGAACATATCACACGGACACCCGCTATATCATCCAGGTTGGACTCCATCGATTCGATCGAAAGCGGAAGTCCGCGCCGCTGCAGTTTTTCTACAATACTCTTCGGCTTCTTCACTCTCGCCTTGATCATCTCGATCGGGTTTCTTGCATTCCGCATGGAAAGCTCATCGTTGAGCACTTCCAGCTTCGTCTTAAACTCTCGAATCGCGCAGCTGTACTGCATCATCGCTTCCTGAAACTGCCTTGCCGTCTCCCGGAATGTCTCAGGAATCTCAAATACCTGAGGCGTATTGACCGCGAAATGGCTCAGCTCGCTGTTGGGATTCTGAGCAATATTCATTTGTATTCTTCCACCTCTTCTATATAATTCTTTTATGCCTTCTCAACTGCGTCAGCCGCCGCATCCAGCCATGGGGATTCCACATACTCAACCAGCCCCTCGTCCACCTTGGACGCAATCGACGGATCGATCGGAATCTTCGCAAGCACCGGAATCTCATACTCGTCTGCCGTCTCCTCGATATGGCTTTCGCCGAACACAGAAATCTTCTTTCCGCAGTCCGGACATTCCAGATAACTCATGTTTTCAACCAGTCCCAGAATCGGGATATCCATCTTCTTCGCCATGTTGACCGCTTTTGCCACGATCATCGAAACCAGCTCCTGCGGGGAAGTCACAATGATAATACCTGCCAGCGGCAGGGACTGGAATACAGTCAGCGGCACATCACCGGTTCCCGGAGGCATATCGACAAACATATAATCAATGTCCTTCCAGAGTGCCTCGCTCCAGAACTGCTTAATCACGCCGCCCACAACCGGTCCACGCCAAATTACCGGATCCGTCTCATGCTCCAGAATCAGGTTCGAAGAAAGAATCTCTATCCCCGTCGAGGTCGTGCGCGGCAGCATCAGCTGATCCGCTGTCACACCTACCATGCCGTGAATGCCAAATGCCTTCGGGATCGACGGTCCTGTAATATCGGCATCGAGAATGCCGACGCGGTTATTTCTCGCACGCATCTTACATGCCATCAGGGATGTCACCAGGGATTTTCCGACGCCGCCCTTGCCGCTGACTACACCAATTACTTTTTTAACTGAACTCTGCGGATTTAACGGCACCCGGAAACTCTCCATCGTCCGGCTGGCACACGTTTCGCCGCAGCTTGAACAATTATGACTGCAATTCTCACTCATACATACTTCTCCTTTTTATCAGGTTGGATTCTGACAGTTCACTGGTTTTCGTTTTTGCATCCTCTCAGACGGTTTCCAAAACCAAAACCTGTAACGCCCAAACCTTCCCCTGTCGTAATCTCCGTACATCTTACCATATTTTCTGCAAAAATGATAGGGGCAAACACAACTGGCAGCGTTACAAAAGAATGTGCCGTTACTGGGCACGTATGCGTGAACAGTAACGTTTTCTATGAGACAAAAACAGACAGCCCGTTTGCTGCACTGCATTCAGACTGTCTGTCTTTTTTATATCCTATTCATTTTTCTCTACAGATACGCCTGTACCATCGGGCGCAGCCGTCTTGCCATGATCGCCGCCAGAATGCAGAGAATATAATCCGCCGGCATCTCCGGCAGGCAGTAAACCAGCACAATCGCTTTCCAGCCGATCGGCTGCAGGGTTACGAGATGGGTAATCAGATAGAAATAAACCATTCCCATTCCATAATATACCACATATCCAGCCGTCGCCGCCGTCATCAGCGCTCCCATTTTCCAGGAATTCAAACATTCACAGACCTTTCCCATGACCCACGCCGCAAGAAGAAATCCCAGCAGAAAACCAAAGGTCGGGCGCAGCAGATACGCCGGACCGCCGCCGCGTGCAAAGATCGGGACGCCCGCAAGTCCAATTAGCAAATAGACACCCACACTGGTAAATGCCCGTCTGGAGCCCAGAAGAAATGCTGCCAGCATCACGAAAAACCATTGCAAGGTGAAGTTCATGGTATCTGCGCCAGTCGGAATGACAACCTTGATAAATGCCCCCACGGCGACCAGCGCCGCAAACAGACCGCAAAGCGCCACATCCTTCGAATGTTCCCGGCTCCGCGAAACTGCTTTTTCTCTCATCTGTTTTCCTCCATCATGCATGATGCATTTTTTCATAAACGGTTCCTTTCATGGCATGCAGCCACCGTGCCCGCAGACTTTCGCTGTCCATGTATGTTTCCTTTTGCTCAAAACGAATCCTCCAGCATCACTCCGACTGGAATTTACGGATCATCCGCACAAGCCCAAGACTCTCCATCCGTTTTGCAATCAGATAAAAGAGTGCTGCATCCACCGGCCACTTGATGAGATTCTTAAGCACACGCATCGGCAGAAGCACCATCATTGCTTTTCCAGACATCATGCTAAGCCAGAGTGTGTTCAAAAATATGTTGCAGATCAGCGCCACCACCAGATCCGCCCAGAGCGCCCGGCGGAAGGTAATCGGTTTCCGATACAGAATTGTGCCATATAGCACGCCGCCCAGCATCGCATTCAGCGTAAATCCCGGGAAAAATGCCCCCGTCGGCTTTACGACATATTTGACCAGATCCAAGACTCCGCCATAGACCGCTCCAGCCACCGGACCGAAGAGGTAGTAGACAAACTGGTTGACCACACCGCCGAATCCGATTTTCAAATACGGACCAGCCTCAATCGTGAAGTATCCCAGAACAACGGAGACAGCCATCAGCATGGCGGCAGTCGTGAGTGTTTTCACGTGTTTCAGTTCCTGAAAGGATGCCTGATAACATACTGCAAATTTTTTCATAAAAAAATACCTCCTTTTCTGCAGATCTCTCGAACCACATCAGGAGATAGATTGTATCAACGATGCAGCGGGATGCGGAATACTGACCGCGAAACCCCGGAGGGTCTCTTCGTCCGGCTGACAACTCCCTGTTCAACCGGCACTTAACGCCTGTATTCCTACTCTGCGTTTCTTTTTTTATCTTTTACATCATACCACAATTTTCCCGCTTTTCAAGCACTTTATAAGCGCATCTGTCATTTCCGCACCAGGACGTTACTGTTCACGCATACGTGCCCAGTAACGGAATTTGCCGTGGCTTCGCATTTAAATACGACAAATTTCTGCTGCCACCACGTTTTCTTACGGCACTTTCGGTTCCAAAAGTGCCTACCCGTGAACAGTTACACCAAGACTCCTCTGGCAGTCCATTTTCGAACCAGTCAGCATTTACTCTTCTTTTTGGCCCTGTTCGCTGTATTCCCTAAACGCACGATCCATCTCGATATAGTTGCGTTTCAGGGAAACCGGCTTTCCGTCGCGGGTCAGGAAACAATGGCGGCTCTCGCCCACGCAGCGGATTGCGCCCGTTTCCTTGTCAAAAACCGTGTATTCCAGCGTCATGCGGATGCCGTTGTATTCCTTCATCTGAACCAGCACCTGCACCGTCTCGCCAAACCGCGCCATGCTCTTATAATCGCAGTGAACCGACAGCACCGGGCTTATGATCCCCTGTTTTTCCATGATGTCATATCCCATTCCCATCTGCTCCATCATGTCGATCCGCGCTTCCTCAAACCAGTGTAGGTAATTTGCATGGTGAATGATTCCCATCTGGTCGGTTTCATAATACTGCGCTTTGTGTTCGTAAATTTTCAGTTCCATAAAAACCCCTCTTTTCCATCTAAAAAGGGATACCTGCATAACTGCAATTTCTGCCGTTCTGCGATATCCCCCTCTGGTTCTGATATGTGTGTCACCGTCCGCACACTGTGCAGGCAATGGCTGATACCTTACTGTTCCAGTTCTTCTCCGAGTCCGCTCTCGATCGCCTCGGTAATCGTCTTCAGTGCTTCTTCCTCATCCGGTCCGTCGCAGGCAACCGTGATCTCGGTGCCGCACTTGATACCCGCTGCCATCACGTTCAGCACGCTCTTTGCCACAATATGTTTCTCCCCGCACTCAATCAGAGTCCGGCTCTTAAATTTCATCGCGGTCTGCGAAAGCACGCCAGCCGGCCGCAGGTGAAGTCCCGATGGATTAACCACTTTCACTTTCTTCGATACCATAGCTGTCCCTCCCTCGTCAATTCTTAGTTTTAATTACCCTAATTTTAGTCTAAGTAAGGCAGACTGTCAAGCGTTAGACCAGCACCTGCTGCGCATAATTAACAGACGCCATCGCATCGCGGCAATACGCATCTGCTCCGATCATATCCGCGTATTCCTGGGTCAGAACCGCGCCGCCGACCATGACTTTCGCCCACGGTGCTTCCTTGCGGAGCTGCTTGATCGTCTCCTCCATGCTCGGCACGGTGGTCGTCATCAGGGCGGACAGACCGACCAGTCTTACATGGTTCTTGATCGTCTCTTCCACGATCGCCTCCGGAGCTACGTCCTTACCTAAATCCAGCACATCATAGCTGTAATTCTCCAATAATACTTTTACGATATTTTTTCCAATGTCATGAATATCGCCCTTGACGGTCGCCAGCACGATCTTGTCCTTCTTCTCTCCTGCTTCCCCGGAGGACTCCATCTGGTTTTTGATGACCTCAAACGCCGATTTTGCCGCCTCCGCACTCATCAGAAGCTGCGGCAGAAAGACGGTGCCTGCCTCAAAACCCTTTCCGACCTTATCGAGTGCCGGGATCATGCAGGAATTGATGACGGTCAAGGAATCCATGGTCTTTAAGAGTTCCCCAGCTGCCGATGCCGCCTGCTCTTTTAAACCTCTCTCCACACTGACCGTAAGCTGATGCTCCGGACCGGATGCCTGGCTGCCAGTGTCCGCACTGCCGGAAGCTCCAGCTGCACCTGCCGCCGGGGCACCCGAACCTGCGCTGCCTGCTGCACCTGCGCCGGAAGCTCCGCCCGCACCTGCCTTTGGGATCGCCAGCCGCGCTGCCTGCTCAATATAATCGCCGCAGTGTTCATCCAGTGCTGCCAGAGCCCGGTAACTATAATAAGAACGCATCATTGCCGCCGAATTTGGATTGATGATCGCCGCGGTCAGACCGCTCTGCATCGCCATCGTAAAGAAATTGGAGTTGACAATCTCACGCTGCGGTAATCCGAAGGAAATGTTTGAAACGCCGAGAATCGTATTGCAGCCAAGTTCCTGACGGACACGGCGCACCGTCTCCAGTGTCACCAGCGCGCCGGTCGGCTCGGAGCTGATCGTCATACAGAGCGCATCGATCACGATGTCTTTTTTCTGGATGCCATACTTTTCCGCCTCCGCACAGATTTTCCGCGCGATCGCCATACGTCCGTCCGCCGTCGCCGGAATGCCTTCCTCGTCGATCGTCAGCGCAACCACCGTGCCGCCGTAATGTTTTACCAGCGGAAATACAGCGTCCATGACCTCTTGTTTGCCATTGACAGAGTTAATCAGTGCCTTTCCATTGTAAATACGCAGCGCCTGTTCCATCGCCTCTGTGTCAGTCGTATCAATCTGCAGCGGAAGCTCGGTCACCGCCTGCAATTCCTGTACGACCTCGCGCATCATCGCCACTTCATCGATCTCCGGCAGTCCCACGTTGACGTCAAGCACCGCAGCGCCATTTTCCTGCTGGGTGATCGCCTCGCGCAGGATATATTCCAGGTTGTGATCGCGCAACGCCTGTTTGAACTTTGATTTTCCGGTCGGATTGATGCGCTCGCCAATAATGACCGGATCGGTTCCCATCTCAACTACCGACGCGTAGGAAGTGATGAGAGTGTCATTTTTCGGCTCGATCGGCTTTCTCGTTCTGCCCTTACACATCTCTGCCAGCAGACGGATGTGCTCCGGGGTCGTACCACAGCAGCCCCCGACTGCCGAAACGCCCATCTCCAGCATTCCTTTCATTTCCTCGACAAATTCTGGCGGATCAATATCATATACGGTCTTTCCTCCCTCGCTTCGCGGAAGCCCCGCATTTGGATTGACAACCACCGGGATCGACGCATACCGAAGCAGTTCTTCCACAATCGGCTTCATCTGAACCGGACCTAATCCACAATTGATTCCGAGCGCATCCACGCCCAGACCTTCCAAAAGTGCCACAACGGACTTCGGTGTTCCGCCGGTTAAAAGTTTGCCTTTTCCATCGAAAATTGTGGTTGCAAAGATTGGAAGATCGGAATTTTCCTTTGCCGCCAGAACCGCTGCCTTGAGTTCATACGTGTCGCTCATCGTCTCGATCAGAATCAGATCCGCGCCGCCGCGCACGCCTGCCTTTACCACCTCGGTATAGATGGAGACCGCCTCCTCAAAGTCCAGATCGCCCATTGGCTTTAAAAGGCGTCCGGTCGGTCCCAGATCCAGCGCTACATAACCACGGCCGCAGTGTTCTACCGCTGTCCGGGCATTTTTCATCGCCGCATCCACGATCTCATCCAGATTAAACTCGGCTGTCTCATTGTATTTCAGGCGGTTCGCGCCGAATGTATTCGATAAAATAATATTTGCGCCCGCGTTCAGATAATCCTCATGGATCTTTACCAGAACCTCCGGATGCTTGATATTCCAGGTTTCCGGCAGTTCGCCCGGTTTCAGCCCGGCTCCCTGCAAAAGACTTCCCATTCCTCCGTCAAATACCAGTATTTTATCGTTCCAATCTTCCCGTATACCCATGTCAGCTTCCTCTCTGTTTTTGTTTCTTACTTATTTATCTCTCCGGTACAGGCAGTTTTTGTTTGAACAGACCTCACAGCCCTCTTTCACACAGCCCGCCGCTATCTTCGATACTCCGATGACCGCCGTCACCGACTTGGACGGCATCATCAAAAAACTTTCCGTCAATGTAATCCCCACCGTCTTTTCCGCTTCCAGTACCCGGCAGAAATCCGGCTGGCACGAAAGCGGAAGATCTCCATAACCTGGCGAAAAGCGGGGACGCAGATAGAGTCCTTCTTCTGCTGCCTCCGCTTTTAATTTGTCATTGATTTCATTGCAGTAACTCTCAATCCGTGCCGCCGCGCACGCCTGCAGGACAACCGCCCGGCTCATCGAAAGACGGCTGTATCGGCGCAGAAGCAGATCCACACCAGCACCCAGCGTCGCCGCAAAAAGGATGACCTCCTGGCAGTCCTTTAAATTGCGGCTGAGCGCCCGGCTTTTTACTTTAAAACACGTAAAATCAAGTTCTGAATCTGGCAGCAGCGTCAGCGGATATCGTCTGTAAAAGCTCCGGCAGTTGACGGACCGCTCTAATTCTTCCAGACAGTCCTCCACCAGATCTTTCGTCTGCAGATCCGGCTCCTGCTGCCCTTTAATTCCTAAATACCGATATATTTCTCTCCGATTGACTTCCGCCATTACAGAATCTCCGACAGGTTGTTCTTAATCTGCGCCGCTACATCCGGTTTATTCATCGAATATACATGGATTCCATTTACATGGTTCGCAATCAGATCGATGATCTGCTCAGTTGCATAGGCGATACCTGCCTGCTTCATCGCTGCCGGGTTATCACCAAAACGATCTACGATCGCCTTGAAGCGTGCCGGAAGGTAGGTGCCGGACATGCTGCAGATGCGCTTGATCTGACTTATGTTTGTCACCGGCATGATGCCTGCGACAACCGGAACCGTGATTCCTTTTTCTCGGATACGGTACAGGTAATTATAAAGAATATTATTGTCAAAGAACATTTGGGTCGTCACAAAATCACAGCCCGCTTCCACTTTTTCTTTCAGATGCCCGATATCCACCGTCTTGTTGACCGATTCCACATGTCCCTCCGGATAGCAGGCTGCGCCGATGCACAGCTCCGGGCAGGTCTCACGGATCTCGCGGATCAGCTGGGATGCATACTGATAATCTTTTTCTACCTTGCCGTCTTTCGGAATATCGCCGCGAAGTGCCAGGACATTCTCAATTCCGTGTGCCTGAATCTCGCGCAGGACACTGTGCACCTTCTCACGGGTCGAGGAGACGCAGGTCAGATGTGACAGCGCCGGCACCTGGCAGGTGCTCTGGATATCCGATGCGATCTGGACCGTATACTGGCTTGTGCCGCCGCCTGCTCCGTAGGTCACGCTCATAAATGACGGATTTAACTTTGCAATCTCAAGCGCTGCTTTCTCAACGGAAGCGAAGTTGCTCTCCTCCTTCGGCGGGAACACTTCAAACGAAAGCGTCGGCTGTCCTTTGGCTAAAATATCCTTAATCTTCATCGTATTTATCTCCTGTTCTCATCATTTCGTCCGGTTCTGCCCCGGACCTCTATTGCCTATGTATTCTATATGATTTTTGCTCAGTATACCATATTTCCCCAATGAACGCCAGACTTCCGGCAGCTATCTTCTGGATTGATTTTCTATATCTTGCCATAGACAAAATCTATAGCAACCAAATAAAATACATAAACATACGATACAGATAATTAATTCCAGACAAAGCAAACAAAATCAGCAAAATCACCAGCACAAGGCTCATTTTCCCCTTCTTTTTCTGATTTTTCCCTTGCTGCACCGCGCTTCGTCTCTGCGTTGTCTGATACGACATACTGTTCTGGTTCTGTGTCCGGACGGATGCCTGTCTGCCTGCGCCTGCTGCTTTCTGCGTCTGGGAATATGCCTTCGCCCGGTCCGCAAGCGTGCGGATGGCATCTGTGCCTGCCCTTGCACTCGTTTCCCACGAGGCAGATCCCGCATTGTGGTACTCACAGTCCGTCTCATGCGCCGGGTGGCGCTCATTCAGATAATAAGTTGCATTGACATAGTTAGGATTCCGGATCCACTGTTTACAAAAAGAACAATAATGACCATACTTGATCGGATGGTCGCAAATCGGACAAATTCGTCTCTGCATGAAATACCTCCCCTCGGATCGAACATACTTTTTCGAAAACACCTCGTCAATTATTTTTTATTGTACCATAACTTTTTTACTTTTTTCTATATTTTCTCTTGTATTTTCTCCATTTCGTGTTAAAATACAAACGTCCATTACACCTGTCAAGACAGGTGTAAGCCATTTATTTGACCGGAATGGCTGAAACGATTCATTCCGTTCACAATTATTTTACTCTGGGAGGTTCTATCAATATGGAACGTGTGAAAGCTTTTCTGAAACGGAAGCAGGTTGTCATCTCCGTTCAGACGTATCTCATCGATGCGCTGGGCGCGATGGCATTTGGTCTGTTTGCTTCTCTTCTGATCGGTACCATCTTCGGCACACTGGGGGAGAAGACAGGCGTTGTAATTTTTACCACGATCGCAGGCTACGCCAAGAGTGCGACCGGTGCAGCGCTCGGCGTCTCGATTGCCTACGCCTTAAAGGCACCGACGCTCGTCCTTTTCTCCGCCGCTACCGTCGGCATCGCGGGCAATGAACTCGGCGGTCCGGTCGGCGCGCTCGTTGCCACCATCATCGCAGCCGAGCTTGGAAAAATCGTCTCCAAAGAGACACCAGTTGATATTCTCGTCACCCCAGGCGTCACCATCATCTCCGGTATCCTGGCCGCACAGTTTGTCGGTCCGGGCGTCTCCGCATTCATGACCGCTTTCGGAAATCTGGTGAAGACAGCGACCGTCATGCAGCCGCTTTTCATGGGTATTCTGGTTTCTGCCCTGATCGGCATCGCCCTGACGCTTCCGATCAGCAGTGCGGCAATCTGCATCATGTTAAGCCTCGACGGTCTGGCAGGCGGTGCCGCCACCGCAGGCTGCTGCGCGCAGATGGTCGGATTTGCCGTTTTAAGCTTCTGTGAAAATAAATGGGGTGGTCTTCTGGCACAGGGACTCGGAACCTCGATGCTCCAGATGGGAAATATCGTCCGGAACCCGAAAATCTGGATTCCACCGACACTCGCCTCGATGGTCACCGGTCCGCTCTCCACGATGGTCTTCCATCTGGAAAATATTCCAGCCGGTTCCGGCATGGGAACCTGCGGTCTCGTCGGACCGATCGGCATCTACACCGCCATGCAGGGAAGTGGAAATTCGATGATGTGGCCGGGCATCCTGCTCATCTGCTTCGTGCTTCCGGCTGTTTTGACCCTGTTCTTCGGCGCACTTTGCCGGAAAGCTGGATGGATCAAGGACGGCGATTTGAAGCTGGATCTATAATTATAGCTCCATAAAACAGGCATTGAAATGCTCTTCATCCACCACTGTGTGGATAGCAAGCATTCCAATGCCTGTTTTTTGATCCAGTTATCTTTTCCCTATTCCTTATCGTTCTTCTTTCCCCAGCAGCTCCCGCATACTTGTGAGCAGCTTCGCCTCTTTGTCTTCCTTATATTCTCCGAGCAGGACCTCTTCAAACTCCTTCTCCACCTTCATCCGGCGGAAATACGAGCTCATTTCATCCGCCATGCCGGAGAGCCGGTTTAACAGGCGGGAGAAATCGCGCAGCATCACGTCGTCCTTGTGGTACGGATAAACAATGTCGTGGTCAACCTCACTCCATCCCTCCTCGAACAGCGTTCTCGCCTGAATCTCGACGTAGTAACCGCGGTATTTGATGATGTAGTGAAGGGAACGGTAGATACCGCCTGACTTGATTTCGATCACATTTTCATCGTAGATCCGGCTGTCCCCGTTTCGGCGGTATACCTTCGGACGCTCTGCAATGTAGCAGTGTGTCTCATCGTTGTCAAAATCGCGCTCACGGTCTTTTACATACTGCTCCGGGGCATTTTCAAACGCCGATGTGATGTATTCATGGAAATGACGCCAATCCTCACGGTACAGGAAGAATACACGGATACCGATAAGGTCCGTCACGTATTTCCAGTAATTATCAACTCCCAGCTGGGCAAATTTCTCCGGCTGCTCTTTTTTCTTGCGGATGATCTTCTCCAGAAGATGCCCCGGTGCCTTGGTACGGTAACGGTAGGAATGGATCCCCGCTTTTTCAATATCATACAGATACTTATCTACAAAATCCTTGCCAATCTCACGCAGCTTTCCCTCGATCGTCGCATAATGATCCGCGATCGCAGTCAATTCCTCCCAGGAAACGCCCGCCGCGTCAAAGTCTTCCTGTTCGATCCGATATTTTCTTAAAAATAAATCTCTCTCCATTATCTCCTCTTTATCGGAAGCCCACTGAGCGCAGGAACCGGGCAAATGCCTCCCTGCCTTCCGGCGTACACTTATATACGCCCGCGTCTTCCAGTACCTGCTCAAAGACAAGACCTACCTCTTTTTGCAGGATTTCGTTTATATTTTCACTTGTTATATGCTCATACTTCGGCAGGAACTCATCCACCCAGTCCGCATGCTTTTCAAGCTCCGGATTGGAACGGATATCGCCTCCGGAAAGGATCGCCTCCGCCAGATCGGCAAGCTCCTGTTTCAATCTGGACGGGAGCACCGCCAGACCCATGACCTCGATCAGACCGATATTTTCTTTCTTGATGTGATGCAGCTTCGCGTGCGGATGGTAAACACCAAGCGGATACTCATCCGTCGTGATGTTATTGCGGAGCACCAGATCCAGCTCATAGAAATCGCCATTCTTTCTGGCAATCGGCGTGATCGTGTTGTGCGGTTCTCCGTCCGTCTCAGCATAAATAAAAGCATCCTCATCCGTATAGCTGCGCCATGCACGCAACACCTTTTCACCCAGATCAATCAGGCGGTCCGGATTCTTGGAACGGGTCCGCAGAACTGACATCGGCCATTTAACGATTCCGGCTTCCACATCCTCGAAGCCTTCCATCTCAAATTTCTGTTCAATCGGCGCTTTTGCCATCGCAAACGTGTAATGTCCGCCCTGGAAATGGTCGTGACTTAAAATCGAACCGCCGACGATCGGCAGATCCGCATTGGACCCCAGGAAATAGTGCGGGAACAATTTCACAAAATCAAACAATTTGACAAACGTTGCCCGTTCGATCTTCATCGGTGTGTGCACACCGTTGAACACGATACAGTGCTCATTGTAATACACATACGGCGAATACTGGAAACCCCACTGGCTGTCATTGACCGTGATCGGGATAATGCGGTGGTTATTGCGCGCCGGATGGTTGACACGTCCGGCATAGCCTTCATTTTCCTTGCATAAGAGGCATTTCGGATAACCGCTCTGCTTTGCCAGTTTGGCTGCCGCGATTGCCTTCGGATCTTTCTCCGGCTTGGATAAATTAACCGTGATGTCCAGCTCCCCGTATTTTGTATCCGTTTTCCATTTCATATCCTTGGAAACACGGTAACGGCGGATGTAATTGGAATCCTGGCTCAATTTGTAATAATAATTGGTTGCCGCCTCCGGCGATTCCTCATACAATTTCCAGAAATGTCCAATCACCTCGCTCGGGCGCGGCATCAGGCAGTTCATCAGCTTCGTGTCGAACAGATCGCGGTACACCACGCCGTCCTCCTTCAAAACGCCCGTCTCATGTGCATAATCAAGCAGGGCATCCAACGTCTCTTCCAGTGAAATCTCCCTGCATGCGCCCTGTGGTTCTTCATATTCATCCAGTCCCAGAACCTCGAGAATCTGGTTCGTCGCGTAAATGCGATCCGACTCCTGAAGAAGCCCCGTATTGACTCCGTACTGTACTAAATTTCTGATTGCTTCATATACTGCCATACCCTATCCTCCTGACTGAAAAACAACCTTGCTGTTTCATTCTTATCCTTTTATCATTATAACTTTATCGTTACTGTTCACGCATACGTGCCCAGTAACGGAATTTGCCGTGGCTTCGCATTTAAATACGGCAAATTCCTGCTGCCACCACGTTTTCTTACGGCACTTTCGGTTCCAAAAGTGCCTACCTGTGAACAGTAACACTTTATCTGCCCATCTACCACTGCGCCACCTTATCTCATGGCATTTTCGGTTCCAAAAATGCCTGCATATGAACAGTCACTGTACATTCTCTTACTCTTGTGGCTTCCATTTACATAAATTTTGTCAAATCCAGACATTTTAAGCGGTTTACCAGGATTCCTCCGAGAAGCCCAATCAGCGCCCCCGCTGCCGTTCCGGCTGCCAGAAGCACCGGAAGATAGTAGAACAGACTCGCATTTTCCACCACCAGCGCCGCCACGATAAGCTGCCCGATGTTGTGTCCCGCACCACCCAGGATGCTGACACCGGTCACGCCGAACCAGTCCAACCGACGGAACACCACCATCAGAAGAAGGCTGACCGCAGCACCTGCCAGACTATACAGCATCATCGACAGGTTTCCAAACGTAAATCCTACCAGCACGATACGCACCAATGCAATCGCCGCTGCCGCACCGGCTCCCAGCAGATACAGGCTCACGATCGACGCCAGATTCGCCAGTCCCAGCTTGACCCCCGGAACGCCCAGGTTGAGCGGTATCAGGGTCTCGACATAGCTCAGCAGAAATGCCAGCGCTGTCATCATTCCATATAAAGCGATTTTTCCGGCTCTGGATGTGCCTGCTCGTCCTTTTTTCTGCATTTCTTCCTCCTCTGTATACCTCTATGAATATATTAGTAAAAATTTTTAGTTTTGTAAAGCGCGTAACGGTTCACAGATAGGAATTTTCTGAACTAAAAATTCCGTACGATACAGTTCTGGCGTTACTGTTCACGCATACGTGTACAGTAACGTTCTGGCTGCCGATGCGTTTAGTTTCTGGGCCGTAATCTTGACTTTCCTATCAACCTTTGTTAGAGTAGTTGCAGACATTTTTGCAAACATAGTTTCAAACCGAATTTTCGATATTTTTAAGAATGGAGCTCTTTATGAAAAAAAAGGATTTATCCGCGCTTCTGACACTTCTTGCCGTCGTATTTTTTGGCTGCGGCGCGGCGCTTCTTTTCAGCAAATCCCGCCGGGAGCCGATCAGCCGTTCCGCGTTTCTGCTGAATACATTTGTCAACATCACACTCTATGATTCGCAGGATGAAGCGATCCTTGACCACTGTGTGGACATGTGCCAGGAGTACGAAAACCGTTTCAGCAAGACGATCGAGGGCAGCGAGCTTTACAAGTTAAACCACCGCAGTGCCGACGAGACGACTTTTACCGTCTCCGACGATATGGCGGCGATGATTTCTGAAGGACTGCATTACAGTGAGGTTTCCCATGGTGCCTACGACCTGACGATCGAACCGCTCAGTTCTCTCTGGAATTTTACCAGCGACGAGCACGTGATCCCGGCGGAGGATGACATAACAGCGGCGGCAGAACGCGTCAACTGGAAAAATGTGAAACTTGACGGAAATACTTTAACCTTCCTCTCCCCGGACACGACGATTGACCTCGGCTCCATCGCCAAGGGCTACATTGCCGACCGCATGAAAGACTATCTGACCGAATCCGGCGTCGAAAGCGCCATCATCAACCTGGGCGGCAACGTACTCTGTGTCGGTGAGCGCACAAACCACCAGCCGTTCCGCATCGGGCTGCAGAAACCGTTTGCCGACTATGCAACGGTCTTTGCCGATCTGAATATTGATAACATGTCCGTTGTCTCCTCCGGCGTCTATGAGCGCCATTTTGAGAAAAACGGTGTCAATTACCATCACCTGTTAAACCCGAAAACAGGCTATCCGTACCAGAACGGACTGGTTTCCGTGACGATCGTCTCCCCGCGTTCGGTGGACGGCGATGTACTCAGCACGACCTGTTTCTCGATGGGACTGGATAAGGGCCTGGAACTCATCAATTCGATGGATGGCATTTATGCTTATTTTATCACGGATGATTATGAACTGATTTACTCGGATGGAGCGGAGGCATTTATTGATGAAATCAAAGAAAAATAGAAATGATTTTGTTTTGATTCTGGTTCTTCTAGCCGTCATACTCATCAGTTTTCTGGTTGTGCGCTTGCAGCGCCAGAAGGATGCTTTTACCGTCGATGTCAGTGTCAATGGAACAACCGTCGCCACCTACCGGCTGGATGAGGAGATAGACACCTGGATCGACGGGTATCAGGGGGGACAAAATCATCTGGTGATTCAAGATGGATGTGCCCGGATCGAAGAGGCAGACTGCCCGGACAAGCTCTGTGTGAAGCAGGGAACTGTTTCAGAGAGTGGGGAATCGCTGGTTTGCCTGCCGAATAGGGTGGTTGTGGCGGTTAAATAGATATGGTTTGCCAACACGGACGGAAACGCCCAGCGGGTACGCATAATTGCGCCGCTGGGCGTTTTCTGTTTATTTTATTCCACAAATTTGATCGATTTTAAGCAGCTCTTCCTCACTCAACGGTGCCCCATCCAACATTTTCAGATTATCTAATATCTGCTCCGGTTTGGACGCACCGATGAGAACGCTGGTTACCACAGGATCCTTCATGACCCATTTGAGCGCCATCTGGGAGAGTTTTTCGCCTCTCTGTCCAGCCATCTCGTTGAGGGCGCGGATCTGGCTGATTTTTTCTTCGGTGAGCTGGTCTTTTTTGAGAAATCTGCCGTCGGTCATGACGCGGCTGTCGGCTGGGATGCCGTACAGATAACGGTCGGTTAAGGTTCCCTGTGCAAGCGGGCTGAATGCAATCAGACCTTTCTTTTCTTTGACAGCGGCTTCTTTTAAGCCGTTGTTTTCGATCGTGCGGTCAAAGATGCTGTAGCGGTTCTGATTGATGACGAACGGGCATTTCAGATCGCGCAGGATCGCAGCGGCTTCCTGCATTTTTTGTCCATTGTAGTTGGAAAGTCCTGCATAGAGAGCTTTTCCGCTCTTAACTGCCTGATCGAGTGCTCCCATCGTCTCCTCAAGCGGCGTCTCCGGATCCATCCGGTGATGGTAGAAAATGTCTACATACGGAAGTCCCATGCGTGTAAGGCTCTGATCGAGGCTTGCGAGCAGGTATTTGCGGCTGCCCCAGTTTCCATAAGGGCCGTTCCACATCTCGTATCCGGCTTTCGTGCTGATGATCAGCTCGTCTCGATATGACATGAAATTTTCCTTTACAATCCGTCCCAGATTTTCCTCCGCACTTCCCGGCTCCGGTCCATAATTGTTGGCAAGGTCAAAGTGCGTGACGCCATTGTCAAAGGCGGTAAAACACAGCTTCCGCATTGTCTCATAGACGCCGGTGCTGCCAAAATTATGCCAGAATCCCAGCGAAACTGCCGGGAGTCTGAGTCCGCTGCTGCCGCAGCGGTTGTAGGTCATTCCATCATATCTTGTGCCTGCTGCCTGATACATATACTCTTTCCTTTCCTACTCCCGTCCAGCCTCTGCCTGAACCTCGCGGATAGCTGCGTCGATCTGTGCCTCTACGGATACCGGCTTCTGGACCGGTGCTTCCGGCTGCTTCTTTACTTTCTGTACGGTCAGCGGCATATTAACGCCCAGCGGATTGAGAACGATGCCCTTTGCCTCCTCCGGGAGTACCTGAGCCAGCTTGATCGCATCTACGACAACCGGGCGGAATTTCTTCTCACGGTTGAAACGCTGGAACTCGATCACATCCGTAAAGATCGGCTGGAAAATATCTCCGCTCTTTAATTTAACCAGCGGAATGCCATTTCCTTCCTCTGGAAGCGGCACGATATAGCGGCCCTTCGTGAAGTGCGCGCCGATCTCCTCCTGTAAATCGTTTAATTCCGGCGTAATCTCCTGATTTGGCTGACGGCGCAGATCCTGCATATAGTAAAGCATCGTCAGGTGCAGCTCCGGGTTCTCCACCCAGACTTTTCCATTCTTGCTCTCCTCCGGGTCTTTGCGTCTTACAAACTCGGTCAGCTGAATCATCTTCTGCTCCTCGCCCACGTGTACCTGGATAGCATTGACACCCATCGTGTAAAGGCTGGTATAGAAAAGCAGAAGGCTCTTTCTGTCTACCTTCGCGATTCCTACCGGAATCTGCTGCTCTGCCAGCTTCTGTGCGCCTGCCTTTGCGCCCTCTTCGTCCGTAAACAGCAGGATGGCATCATCCATTGTTTCCGGATCACAGTATACATACGGCTCTTTCGTACATCCGGAAAGAATGGCATATAAGGAATCTGCCTCTCTTAACTTCTGTGCGAAGATATCCGGCTCCTGTTCATTCGTATTTGTCTGCTTTGTCTCGTTTTCCATCCGTCTAATCTCCTTTTTATTGAATCGTCATCAATGCCTCAAAATCAGCCCGTGCAAATCGGTGGTAAATCGTGTGCCCCATCTCCTCACGGATGCAGTAATCATATGCATCGATGCTGCTGTCTGTAAAATAAATGACATAATCAAAATCCATGCCGTCCGGCATCTGCCGGCACTCATACGCGCCGAATTTTTCAAACACAGCGGTAATCTCTTCCTTTGTGCAGGCGTGCTTTTCCCGAAACAACTGGATCAGCTCCTTTAAAAACGGCGGTTCCGGCACCTGCTCATGGACATACTCTACAAAATCCGGCGGGATCGTAAAGACGATCCGATCGGCGTGGATCCGAATCTGGGTATCTCCCATTTTCTCCTTCTTCGCCTCCAGCTCATGCCGTATCTTCTTCGCCAGCTCCCGGATATCCGTCTCCTGCATCTCCAGCATCGCATTTAGGGAAGAAAGCGGATAATAAAGGCGCATCGTCTCCCTGGCATAACCAAGTTTTAGCTGCGCCTCTTTGATCTGATCCGTCATATTTTGAATTAAAGCTTCCAGTTTCATGTCATACTCCTGCCTCGGAAACGAAACCTCCGTCCCCGGCATCTTTATTGGGTCGATTGAATCATTGATAAGTACCTTTTTCACAATCTCTCTCATTATAACAATTTACCGAAAATGCGTCAATATGCGGATATTTGCTTTTTCGGTTTCTGTTCACGCATAGTTACTGGGCACGTATACGTGAACAGTGACACGCATATGTGCCCAGTAACAGACCTCTACAAATAGCAGGTCGTAAAATGCGCCTCGCCCTCGTCATCCAGATCCATGAGCATGTAGCTCGGGCGTCTGCCCTCCTGGCGCGGAAATGAAAGACTGCCCGGATTCAACACAGTCAGATCCCCGCGCCGCTCCAGATACGGCTTGTGGGTATGTCCAAACATCGCAATCTGCACGCCGCGATCCTGTGCCTCATCGATCAGGCGCTCCGTCCCAACCGATACGCTATAAAAATGACCGTGGGTCAGAAATGCGCGGTATTTTCCAATCGAAATCTCCTTCTCGCGGTCCAGATGGGAGAAAAAATCATTATTTCCCAGCACCATATAGACCTCGCAGTCCGGGTTCTGCTCCTTACACCACGACGTAATCATGTCCTCACTTCCCTCGGCGTCACCCAGATGAATGAACATGTCAAACGGTGCTTCATTCTGGATGACTTCCAGCAGATTACCATCCCGACGGTGGGTGTCGCTTGTAATTAATATTTTTTTCATCACTCGCCAAGCGCCTCCTTCAGCGCATCCTTCATCCGCTCCAGCGCCTTGCCCCGGTGGCTGATACGGTTTTTCTCCTCCATCGTGAGCTCTGCTGACGTTTTGCCGTACTCCGGCAGCCAGAGAATCGGATCATATCCAAATCCGCCGTTTCCAGCCGCTTCCTTTGCAATCTCGCCCTCCATCGCCGCTTCTGTGTGAAGCACTCTGCCATCCGGCAGCACTGCCGCGATATTGCACATAAAACGGGCGCTCCGCTCTTTTCCTTTTGCATCCTTCACGCGCTCAATCAAAATCCGGTTCTTTTCCTCATACGGTGTGTCCCCTAAATACCGCGCTGAATAAACGCCCGGCTCGCCGTTTAAATAATCTATCACCAGTCCAGAATCATCTGCCAGCACAATGCCGCCCGTCTTCTCCCAGACTGCCTTCGCCTTGATCTCTGCATTCTCGCGGAAGGTGGTTCCATTTTCCTCGATCTCGCCTTCAAATCCAGCCTCGCGCATCGTAACAATCTCACGGTTTAAATCCTTTAAAATCTCACGGATCTCTTTCAGCTTTCCCGCATTTCCCGTCGCAAATATAATTTTCTCGCTCACTTTTCCTCGCTCCTTTATCCTCAAACAGCACGGCTTTTCATATCCCGACATTCCGAATCACCGTTCTTCAAAAACAGCTTCCGCCATACTTTCACATCCGTATCAGCAATCAATTCCAGGAATCCACATTCCTCGTATACGCTTTCAAACACACATTGCAGTTTTGCTCCGTCTCCACGCGCTCCCAGGAGGAACCGCGGTAACTGATATAGCCTTCACCGTCGCTTAAATCGACCGTCAGTCCCTTATCCGGCGAACTGTACTCGATCGCCACCGGATGAATCGCTCCCGGCGTCGTGATCTCGACAATCACGGCAAACCGTTCGCCTGCCTCCAGCGTCACCGTCTTATCCAGCAAAACCGTATAATATCCGGCGTTCGCAACCTCCCCGGAAGCCACCTTTCTGCGCCGCCCGAACTGGGAGCTGCCCTCGGCGTCCGTCACGGTATATACCTGATACGATGTATTTTCCCCGGTTGCATAGAAGCCGACTGCCTCCAGCTCTTCTTTCTCCTCTGCCGTATAAATATTGGCAAAAAATGCCGATTCTTTTCCGTAACCGAGCTGCCCGACCCAGCCGCACAGATCTGCCTGGTAAATGTGGTCGTAATTATCTGCCGACTCGATTCCGGAATAGAGAATGTTGTGGATCCCAATATTTGTATCATAGTAGGATACGTAAAAATACCCATCGTCCCCAAATTCGCCGCCCCAGCTGTTGGCGCAGATAAACGCGCCATCCCCCTCCGGCGGCTGGTTAAAATTGTCTCTCGAATAGTGGTCATCCCAGCCGATGATCACAACGTCATGATTGGGCTTCTCATCGCCATTATACCAGTACGCCCCTGTCTCTTTCCGGTAATAATACGTGTCGTCGCGGTCACTGACCATCGCCGTATACAGGGAGCTCTGAACGCCTCCGTACAGATAAACCGCCCGTTTAACCGCCTCATAATCCTTCTCCGGCAACACCTGTATCTCCTGCACATGACAAGCAGGGCTTAAACCGTCAGGCGAATAGCCGTCGCCGTATGGATCCTGTTCTTCCAGCACCGGTCCCTGCCACGCCAGCAGATACGCCATCGACATCGTATACTCGCCCCCGGCATTCTGTGAAAAATGGAAGCTGTTCCGGAGGGACATATGATCCTCCGAAAAGCTGACATTCCACTCCGGCCGGACACGACTTTCCAGCGCCATCACCGATGCAAACGCCCAGCACGTTCCGAGACTCCCCTGGTTTTTAACCGCCGGTGCCCGGCCAGCCTTCCGGTAATCATAGGATTCCGGCAAAAACGTGGCTGGATCCTCTGACCCGGTCAGTTCCATTTTCCGGTTCTCTGCATCCCAATTTTCTTCATAGGAAAATACCTCCGTCACCGCCTCAAGCGGCACATACAGGATTCCATTTTCCCACTCTGGGGGTGCTGCAATCGTCTGGCTCTCCTCCCCAAGCAAAAGTTCCGGGCTTCCGACCGTCATCTCCGCATGAGTATTGCCGCGCTCCATCACAAGCCGGTTTCCATCGTAGAGAAGCGCCGCACAGGAAAGCGCCTCCGGCAGCATCCCATACGGTATCATAAACTGCCCGTCCTGCGACATTCGGAGGCTTCCAAGCTGCGGATCGACCATTGTTCCATCGACTTCCAGCGTGATCGGGCTGTCATTAATCTCCTCGGCCATCTGCTCATACCACTCCGGCTGCCACTCGGCGTTCTCCTCCGTCTTTTCCACCTGCTTCGGAATATGAATCAGACGGTTCTCGCGTACCAGAAATCCCAGCAGAAGCACCAGAAGCGCCCCATAAAAAACATTACGCTTCAACCTGATCCCCCGTTTTTCTTCTCGGCGGCTTCGGACCCATAAACTGATAATAATACGTCTTCATCATACCATTGTAGATTTTCCGGTTCTTGTCCGCTTTCCTGCCAATATAGCGCTCTGCGCCCTCATACGCGGTAATCAGGTACATCGACCAGGAATCCAGCGCCTTAAACCGTTCACCGATCGTCTTATAGAGCGCTGGAAGGTTCTTTTTCTCCTCGATACGCTCGCCGTAAGGCGGGTTTGTGATAATAAAGCCATATTTCTTCGGATGGCTCAGCTGCGCCACCGGGCGCTCCTGGAAATGAATCATGTGATCCACTCCGGCTCTCTCCGCATTTTCCCGCGCCGCCTTGATTACCTCTCCGTCAATATCGTAGCCCTGAATGTCTACCTTTACGGTATCATCCACCATCTCGGTCGCTTCATCGATCGCGTCGTACCAGCATTTCTTCGGAATCAGGTTTGTCCAGCTCTCCGACAGGAAGGAACGGTTCATGCCCGGTGCCATATTTGCCGCGATCATCGCCGCCTCGATTGGGAAAGTACCGCTTCCGCAGAACGGATCGACCAGAATCCGGTCCGCTTTCCACGGAGTCAAAAGAATCAGCGCCGCTGCCAGTGTTTCCGTGATCGGCGCCTTACTCGTCATCTGACGATAACCGCGCTTGTGCAGCGACTCGCCGCTCGTATCGATACCGACTGTCACCTGATCCTTATAGAAAAAGACGCGCAGCGGATATTCATTGCCCGTCTCCGGCATCCGGTCCAGATCGTAATATTCCTGCATATGACGGGCAATCGCCTTTTTCATAATTCTCTGGATATCTGACGGGCTGAACAGCTTACTCGAAATAGACGACGCCTTTTTAACCCAGCATTTACCGTCCTTCGGAAGATATTTCTCCCACGGAATCGCACGGGTTGCCTCAAACAGCTCGTCAAAGGTCACTGCCTTGAAGCTTCCCACTTTTAAAAGGACGCGCTCCGCCGTCCGCAGAAAAATATTCGCACGGCAGATCGCCTCCGCATCGCCGATAAAGGTTACGCGGCCATTTTCCACCTCGGTAACCTCATAGCCCAGATCCACTACTTCTTTTTTCAACACTGCTTCCAGTCCAAAATGGCAGGGAGCAATCAGTTCATATCGTTCCAATCTTTTTTCCTCTTATCTCTCTGTGGATTCATTGCCAAATCATTTCATGCAAAGAATCCTTTTATTTTCATTACAGTCTTCACCATTTTTATTCTAGTTGACTGGTCTGCATCTGTCAATGAAAAGCCGCGGCAAAAGTGTCTATCTCAGGCTGCACTGATACTTCCCCTGATAAAAGCGGTAACCGCCGCCCAGATTATAAACCTCATATCCCATCCGGTCATACCAGCCGCACACCAGAAGGCTTTCACTCCCCCGCGCACAGTAAAACAGAAGCGGACGTTCACCTGTAAGTGTCTGCCGGTTATCCTGAAGCCATAAAAATGGAATATTTTCCGCCTCGCAGAGGTGAGACACATTATATTCTTCCGGCGTCCGAAGGTCAATCAGCCGTCCCGTGTACCCTTGCTCCAGCCACGCGTCCAGATACCGCACCGGTATGGTCTGATACATCCGTCATCCCTCCTCATTTTATACAAAAACGGTTTCTGACAGAACCCGATTTCTTTTTTAACTCTATGTAATATTAATATATGCTTTGTCCGGCGGACAGGTGTCGGAGGAGATGCGGCAGCCTCTTCCATTGGCACGAAAGTACAAAAGACTGTGCCTTGACACATCCGGGTGTCTCGCGCGGTCGCTTGCGACATGTTTCTGCTTTGCGCAAGTGCACATCCTAGCGGAGCGTTTTTTGTTTCATAGGACGTAATTTCCTATGAAACGAACAAATGCCGGGAAACGGCGGATATTCCGCATTCCCGGCATTCACTATTTTTTCTCTTATCTGCCTGTCTCATCAGTCACAATCGCTGTAATCATCCTCTGTCTTGTCCTGATACTGGTTTTTAGAGCTATTCCTGGAACGGTTCTGGCTCTGGTTCTGCATGCGGTTCTGGCTCTGGTTGGAACCATAATTAGAGCTGTTCTCGGATGCATTTTTGCTGCTGTTTTTCTCGGCACTGTTATCATAGTTGCTGTAACTGTTTTTGCTTGACATAAGTCATTCCTCCTAAATTCCTGCCCTGTCAGGTTTTCTACGTGTCGGTTCCGGCTTCCTGTGAACAGCCGCTTAACCGTCACTTTCTTGTTACAGGTCTTAGTATGGAATTTTACTGCGAAAGTATGCAGGGTAATTCTTACTTTTTATGCCAGAAATAATTTTTTGTTTCATAGGACGCAATTTCCTATGAAATCAAAAAACATCTGCATCCAACCCTTTTTTCATAAAAAGGTTCCATGCAGATGTTTCGTAAATTCATTCTTAACCCAGCACGTTCACAATCTTAACCGGTGTGCGGTAGTTCCATGGGGAAGTCTTGATGCCGGTCCTTTCAGTTGAAGCATGTACCACTTTGCCGTCGCCGATATACATCGCTACATGGTTGATACCTCTTCCGCTTCCGTAGAAAATCAGGTCGCCCGGCTGCATCTGGTCAGCGCTGATTGCTGTACCCTGCTTGGACTGGGAAGCTGAAGAACGGTTCAGGCTCACACCGGCACCGTGCTGCATCACATATTTCGTAAAACCAGAACAGTCAACACCTGTGTGCGGGTCGCTGCCGCCAAATTTATAACGTCCACCTACAAACTGCAGTGCATAATTGACTAACTGCTCTCTGGTCGAGAGATTGCTCTGCTCTGCGACAAATGCATCTGCGACTGCAGCTGCTTCCTCTGCCTTGCTGAGCATAACGCTACTCTGAACCTTCAAATAGCCTTCCATCTCACCGGCCGCTACCTTGATCCAGCTGTCATCTGCCTTTCCAACTACGTCATAGGACTCGCCCTTTTCAGCCATCGCTACTACTTCTGAGTTTTCATCCTCATCCGCATAGATCGAAAGGTCTGCTGCCACGGTTGCCACCATGTCGCTTTCATAACCTGTAGACGGCCCCGCAAAAGCTGCCTGCGCGCTGCCAATGGTCAGCATTGAGCACACGCATACCATACTGAAAAGTTTCTTTGTTCTATTTAAATTCATGCTTCAAAACTCCTTAATTAGATTTTGTGATTCCCGCAGATATTGCTGAAACAAAAGAATCGAGTCCCAATCGCTGTGGTGTTATCTATCGTTCGAAATGTTACATAATTATTAAATCTTATTACATTGTTATTATATTTTCTTTTCTTTTCGTTGTCAAGGAAATGACGGATCTTTTATATTTATTTAAGATTTTAATTTCCGACAAAAAAGCGCAAAAATACAGGGAATTTCAACCATATTGGGACAAAATATTTTTGCCCCAGGCTGCCGAAATGCCCTGTATTTTCAAGTGTTTTTTATATCATCTCATATATAATGCAAATCACGATTCTGAAACATATTTCATAATTCTAAGATTCTGTCTCTGGCAAAATTTTATTTTCATTTTTCACTAGCCGTGTCCAGCGTAAACCAGAACTCCACACCGTTCTCATGGTTCTTCACACCGCACGCCTTATGGTGCATCTCCATGATCGCCTTGACGATCGAAAGCCCGATGCCGCTGCCGCCATATTCCCGCGTTCTCGCTTTATCTACCTTGTAAAACTTCGTCCAGAGGTTCGGAAGCGCTTCGTCCGGGATCGGATTTCCCGTGTTAAACACTTCCACGCAGACCTCTTTTCCATCGCGCCGGTGGTCAATCCGGATCTGAATCTTCTTCTCCCCGCCGCCCACATGATGAATCGCGTTCGTCAGATAATTGGTGATGACTTCCTCTATTTTAAATTCATCGCCCATGACGTAGACCGGTTCCTTCCCGTCAAAATCCACAGTCAGCTCATTCTGCTTAAGCAGCACACCGGAAGAAGAAATCACACTGGCAATCAGCTCCGTCAGGTCAAACCGCTCCACAGACAGCCGTTCTCCCCCAAATTCCAGCGCCGTCAAGGTCAGAAGCTGACGCACCATCCGATTCATTTTCCCAGCCTCGTCCATGATAACGCCGCAGTAATAATCGCGGTTCTCCTTGTCCTCCGCCATGCCCTCGACGAGTCCTTCCGCATAGCCCTGAATCAGCGCGATCGGCGTCTTTAACTCATGCGACACATTCGCAATGAACTCCTTACGCATCTCATCGATCTGCACTTTCTCGTCAATATCCTTTTTAAGCTGTGCATTCGCCTCTTTCAGTTCCCCGATCGTTGTCTTGAGGCGCTCCGAAAGCACATTCATGCTGTTTCCAAGCGTATCAATTTCCTCCGTCGAGCGGCGGCTTGTCTCATAGCGGGCATCAAAATCCAGGTTCGACATCTTTTCCGACAGCTCCGACAGCCGTTTGATCGGCATCGTAATGTGCCGGGTAATAAAATAAATCAGAATACTTCCCGCCAGAATTACCACGATTCCAACAAACATCAGAAACCGGTTTGAGATAGCCGCGCTCTCATGGATGCTCTCCATCGGCATCGTCATGATGAAAATGGTCGCATTATCCGAGAAAAATCCCCAGCTTTCCAGATAAAACGTCTTGCTGAGCGGGTCAAACGTCTTCTGAATCATGTAGTTGTCATATTCCCGCAATACATCCCGCTTCGCCCCCGCATGACCGACGATATAGCGCCGCACCCGCTCACGCATGACTTCCACATCCCGCGCCGAGGAGACGAGTGTCTGGTCACTCTCGCTGTCATATAAAAGCAGGGAAATATTCGATCGGTCACGCAGCTCGCGGATCACATTTGCCAGCCGGACACCGCCGCTCGAAGCTTCCTCCCCATCCAGTGCATCCGCCGATGCATCCTCCGAGTCATCCTCCAGCACCACCGTGTCACCTTCCGCATATTCACCCAGCGCATCCTGTGTCTCAGCGCCAGCCCTATCACCAGTTCCATTTTTACCAGACTGAGCCGAACCTCCATCCGCACTGTCCATATCAGAACTTCCATCTTTCGATTTCTGGTACTCTTTCCAGCCCGAATTCAGCTCCGCCTGTGCGTCCTCCAGCGAACTCTCGCCATTCCGGACCTCATCCTGGATAATCGCGTCAATCGCCCGATATCCCTTTTCCAGCGTATGAATCTTATAATTCTGGTAATATCCGGACAGAAACCAGTTATTGATACACCAGATAAGCGCGATTGCAACCGTCATCAACCCGGCAAATATGATTGTAAATTTCCATCGGACCGAACGTTTCATTCGCTTACCTCAAATTTGTAGCCCATGCCCCAGATCGTCTTGATGTACTCGCCTTTCTCGCCCAGCTTACTCCGAAGCTTCTTCACATGCGTATCGATCGTCCGCGCATCGCCGAAATAATCATAATTCCATACATTATTCAGAATTTTTTCTCTCGAAAGCGCAATTCCCTGATTCTCTGCAAAATACGTCATCAGCTCAAATTCTTTGTAGCTTAAATCCACCGGTTTTCCATCCACGCTGACCTGATGTGCCGTCTTATCAATGTGGATGCCGCCCACATCGATCACATCCTGGCTGCCGCCGTTGCTGCGGCGCAGGATCGCCTCCACACGTGCGACCAGGATCTTCGGACTGAACGGTTTGGAAATATACTCATCCACGCCCAGATTAAAGCCCTGCAGCTCGTCGCTCTCCTCGCCTCTCGCCGTCAGCATGATGATCGGCACCTGCGAATACTTGCGGATCGTCTTCACAACCTCCCAGCCGTCCATCTTCGGCATCATCACATCCAGAAGAATCAGCGCAATGTCCTTCTGCTGGAAAAACAGATCCACCGCCTCCTCGCCGTCCCCGGCTTCCAGCACCTGATACCCTTTAATCGAAAGGAAGTCCTTCACCAGCTTCCGCATCCTCGCCTCATCGTCCACGATCAGTATTTTAATCTTATCCATAAAATCTTCACCTCATTTATTTTACTCTGCCGTGTATGACAGAACCTCTTTCCACGCTGTCATATCCTGATTACATTCTCAATCTGTCTGTATTTTAGCAGATTCGGGTGGGAGATTCCATAGGTTCACAAAAGATTCATAGTTTCTACCACATATAGAAAAGAGAGTCCTTTTCCATCCTCCTGGGCTCCCCAATGCAAGCAATTTATATATTCAGTTGCCAAAGACAAATGGAACTTTTTCATCTCACACGCAAAACAGGACTGTCCGACAAAATCCAGTATTTCTCTGCATTTCTCATCCAGCCCTGTTTGCTTTCTATTTCACAGTCTTTCCAGGCTGTTCCATATCTTATATTTTATTCTTCGGTCTTCTCCGCTTCATTGTTCTCGACCACACCAATGGAAAGATCTTCAAGCTGTTTCGGATCAACCTGAGACGGTGCTTCCATCATCAGGCAGGAAGCATCTTTTACCTTCGGGAATGCGATGACGTCGCGGATGCTGTCTGCGCCGACCATCAGCATAACCATACGGTCCATACCGTAAGCCAGACCAGCGTGCGGCGGTACTCCGTATTTGAATGCGTCTAACAGGAAGCCGAACTGCTCCTGTGCTTTCTCCTTCGTGAATCCAAGAACCTCAAACATCTTCTCCTGGATGTCTGCCTGATGGATACGGACAGAACCGCCGCCCATCTCGGTACCGTTCAGGACGATATCGTATGCTTTTGCACGTACCTTGCCCGGATCGGTATCGATCAGCGGAAGATCCTCTTCCATCGGCATGGTAAATGGATGGTGCATAGCTACGTAGCGATCCTCTTCCTCTGAATATTCAAGCAGCGGGAACTCGGTTACCCACAGGAACTTGAAATCATCCTTCTTTAAGAGGTCAAGCTGTCTAGCGATCTCCAGACGTAAGTTTCCAAGTACATCAAATACAACTTTATCCTTGTCAGCTGCGAACAGAAGCAGATCGCCCGGCTTACCGCCCATAGCAGCCACCAGTGCATCCAGCTCTTCCGGCTTCATGAACTTGGAGAAGGAGCACTTGTAGGTACCGTCCTCATGGATTGCCAGATATGCAAGACCTTTTGCACCAAAGCCTTTTGCGTACTCAACCAGCGCATCTATCTTCTTTCTCGGCATAGCGCCCTGTCCTTCTGCGTTGATACCGCGGACAGAGCCGCCATTTTCCAGTGCACTCTTAAATACAACAAACTCGCAGTCTTTTACTACATCCGATACGTTTTTCAGCTCCATGCCGAAACGCAGATCCGGCTTATCTGAACCGAAACGATCCATTGCCTCGCGCCAGGTCATACGCTGGATCGGAAGCTGCAGATCGTAATTGCAGATCTCCTTGAAGAGCTTCTTTAACAGACGCTCATTGACATCCAGAACGTCCTCAACGTCAACGAAGGAAAGCTCCATATCGATCTGGGTAAACTCAGGCTGACGATCGGCTCTTAAGTCCTCGTCACGATAGCAGCGTGCCAGCTGGAAGTAGCGGTCATATCCAGAACACATCAGAAGCTGTTTTAACAGCTGCGGAGACTGCGGCAGTGCATAGAAGCTGCCCGGATGTACACGGCTCGGTACCAGGTAGTCTCTCGCGCCCTCCGGAGTACTTTTAATCAGAGTCGGAGTCTCAATCTCAAGGAAGCCTTCCTCTGCTAAGAATGCACGGGTCAGGATAGCCACGCGGCTTCTTGTCATCAGGTTTCTCTGGATATCCGGACGTCTCAGATCCAGGTAACGGTATTTCAGGCGAAGATCCTCTTTGGTCTTGGAGTTCTCCTCGATCGGGAACGGCGGTGTCTCAGACTCTGCCAGAATGCGGAGGTAATCCGCGCGGATCTCAATCGCACCTGTCTTTAAGTTTTCATTTACTGCACCGGAACGTGCCTCTACGCGTCCGGTTACAGCGATAACGAACTCGCTTCTCAGCTTTTCTGCCTTTGCAAAGCTCTCAGCGCCGCAGTCAGCTTCCTCGAAGATCAGCTGCAGGATACCGGAACGATCCCGCAGATCCACGAAAATAATGCCGCCTTTATTTCTGCTCTTCTGAACCCAGCCCATAACGGTTACTTTCTCACCGATATTGGCAGTTCCCAGCTCGGTACAGCGATGGGAACGTTTCAGTCCTGCCATAGATTCTGCCATGATAGTATTTCCTCCGTTTATTATAGTTTTATCTGAAAAATTCAAAAACTGAATCACTTCAAACTGTCTTTGTAAAATTCCACGATCTCCTCGTAGCCGTCCTTCGCCAGCTGCTCCTTCTGGAATTTCTTGTTCTTGTTCATCTGTGCGACTGCCACGCGGGTGCCGTTAGCGCGCTCTTCCTGTGCTTTCTTTAAGACGGCACGGAACTGCTCGCCGCTTAAACCTTTCTCATACAGGAATGCTTTCTTGCCGGCTGCCTCCGGTACTTTGAAACCGGAATCCATCAGGATCGTGATGATACGCTCAAAACCGATGGAAAATCCGCACGCCGGTGTATCGACGCCGGTAAATTTGCCGATCAGCTTGTCGTAACGTCCGCCGCCTGCAACGGAGCCGCCGAAGCCTTCCATGGAAACCTCAAAAATCGTTCCGGTATAGTAGCCCATGCCGCGCACCAGCGTCGGGTCAAATTCAAGACCGAATTCGATGTCTGCAACCGCTTTAACTGTCTCCATGATCGTTGCCAGATTCTCTGCCTTTGCCGGATCCATCACGCCGGAGAGCTTCTCGCCCAGCGTGCGGACGCCTGCCGCATCGTTCTGAATCTCTGCCAGAAGTCCTGTGTATTTCTCAACCGCCTCTGGCGCATAACCTTCTGCAAGCAGCTCTTCGCGGACACCGTCCAGACCGATCTTATCCATCTTATCGAGAATGATAAATACCTTATCGGTCTCATTTTCCGGGAATCCGCTGTAATCTGCCATGCCCTTTAAGATCGCACGGTCATTGACGCGGACAGTGTATGCCTTGTCCGGGCAGATGCGCTTCAGCGCCTTGGTAAGCGCCAGAATCTCCTCGATCTCAGCCAGGTTTGTCGCATCACCTAAAATATCGATATCACACTGTACAAACTGACGGAAACGCCCCTTCTGCGGACGATCGGCACGCCATACGCTTCCGACCTGCAGCGCCTTGAACGGCGCTGATAAATTAGCAGAATTGTTTGCATAATAACGGCTGAGCGGCAGAGTTAAGTCATAGCGGAGACCACCGTCTACAACATCTGCCTCTGTCTGTGCTGCCTCGACGTTCAGCTTCTCGCCTCTCTTTAAAATCTTGAAGATCAGCTTCTCATTGTCGCCGCCCTGCTTGCTGGTCAGGTTCTCAATGTGCTCCACGCACGGAGTCTCGATCGCCGAGAAGCCGTATCCGCGGTAGGTATCTTTGATGATATTCAGCACATAATCCCGGATCTCCATCTCGCCCGGAAGAATATCCTTCATGCCTGTAACTGGTTTTTTCTTTAAAGCCATGTGTCAAACTCCTTCTATGTCTTTCTGCGACCATATTTCCCGCGCAAAGAAAACTTCACTTTTCCATGCTGGAAACTGGATTTTTATGTTTCTCTGTTACAAAGTGTTTTTCTGCATCTGACACCCTGTATCTGTGAATTTTTCGTTTTTACTCTCTTCGTCCAAGCAGCTTCTCTTTCCGCCCGATCATCTCATCGATCCGGTCGATATACTGCTCAACTTCCTTGACGTTCTCCGCCCTCTCAATCCGGTTTTCTGCCGGGAAATAAACCTTGGTGGTCGTTCCCGCACCGCAGGCGGCGATCGTCTGTTTTTCTTCCATAATCAATATATTATAGAGACATTCCTTGCCCGGAACCGCATAACCGACATTTTCAAAATTGCCCGCCATATTTTTCTGGCGGTAGAGATAGTACGGTTTCAGTCCCATCTCCTCGGCATACTGCGCGGTCAGGTCAATCATCTCCTGTGTATTGACAATCTTCAGATTTCCGTAGCGCTCCTTATAGATATTCAGGCGCGCCGCGCGCTTGATCGCCAGCGAATGCACCGTCACGCTGTCCGGTCTGAGTGCCTTGATCTCCTCCATTGTCTGGCGGACATCGTCGATCGTCTCCTCCGGCAAGCCCACGATCAGGTCCATATTGATATTGTCAAATCCCAGCTCCCGCGCCAGCAGGAATTTTTCCTTCACATCCTCCACCGTATGACGGCGTCCGATGAGGTCAAGCGTCGCCTGCTTCATCGTCTGCGGATTGATGGAAATACGGGAAATGCCGTGATTCCGGAGCACCTGCAGCTTTTCGCGCGTGATACTGTCCGGACGTCCCGACTCAACGGTAAATTCAACTGCCTGTTCCACCGGGAATAATTCTTCCACCTTTGTCAGGATCTCATCCAGATCCTGCGGATTTAACGAGGTCGGTGTGCCGCCTCCAAAATAGATGGTCGAAAGCGGGCGATCCTTCATCTGCTCCGCCACATATTCCATTTCCTTAAAAAGCGCCTCTTTGTAGAGGTCCATCCGTTTTTCCCATTTCACAATCGGAAACGACGTAAACGAACAGTACAGGCAGGTCGTCGGACAGAACGGAATTCCCACATACAGGCTGTACCCATTCTCATAATCGATCGTGGACAGCAGGCGTCTCTCGCGCTCTGCCACGTCGATGCTCAGATCGATCTTTTCCTTGCTGGTGAAATACGTCTCGCACATATAGGTCTCGATCTGCTCGTCCGTCCAGCCATCATACAGCTTCGTGAGCGCAATCTTCGTCGGACGGATACCGGTAAGCGTCCCCCACGGAAGCTCTCTGCCGGTCTGGGCACTCAAAAGACGGTATAACGTCTGTTTGATCTCATTTTTCGTCTCAAAACGGTTGGAAAAATCCGGATAAATCAAAGCAAAGTGAACAGCTTCTTTCTTCACCGGCGTCACATCCAGTGAAAACGAGTTTCCGTCCCGGACTCCCCGCACAATCAGATCCGCCTCCCCGGCTTCCTCTTCCTTGTGCGTAAATGTCTCGCCCGGATAAAATGCCATCAGGAGTTCACGGATATCCTGTTCAAAGGACGCGTCATTTAACAAAATCGCTATCATGCTTCGCGCCCCCTGTATCCCGCCAGCGGATTGTACTGTTTTTCGTCGGCGATCGTCGTATATCCCATATGTCCCGGATATACATTCGTATCATCCGGCAGGTTCAGAAGGATATCTGCCACCGAATGAATCATCTGACGTCCGCTTCCAGTCGGGAAATCGATGCGTCCGTAAGAACCTTCAAATAAGGTATCTCCCGAAAACAGCACCTTCTCTGATTTTACATAATAACAACAAGAACCTTCCGTATGCCCCGGTGTATGAAGCATCTGGAACGTGTAGCCCGCTGCCTCGAACGTCTCTCCATCCTTCAAAAGCATATCCGCTTTCAGATGCAGACCGCCGCCCTGAAACTGGACGGACAGGTTCTTATCCGGATCCGCTAAGACCGCCTGCTCCTGCTCACAGGCATAGACCGGCACGCCCAGATCCCGTCTCAGCTCTTCCATCGCCGTCACATGGTCAAAATGTCCATGAGTCAGCAGAATCGCCTTTGCCTTCGCTCCGGTCTGCGCCAGTGCATCCTCGATCCGCGCCGCCTCATCGCCCGGATCAACAATCACAGCTTCCTTCGTCTCCGAATGCACCGCAATATAACAGTTCGTCTGGACCATTCCCACGATCAGCCGTTTTATCTCCATCTTTTCCTCCTAATAATATGTGAAACTTTCACAGGGTGTAAGTACCTGTGAAATATAGAGAGAACCGCTTATCCGGCAGTTCTCTCTATATCTAATACTCCTTCAATCTGTCTGAGTTTATCAGATAATTTATTTAATTCCTCAATTCCGTGAATATCGAACGTCATGACGATCGTCGCCTTGCCCTGCTTGCTTGTACGCACATTCATCGAGGTAATGTCGATCTGGCGCTCGGTAAATACCTTGGAAATATCCACAAACATGCCGATGCGGTTGTTCGCATAGATCTTGATTTCGGTGGAGTATTTCTCCGTGCCCGTCTGTGCTTCCGGCTGCTGCCACTCGGCTTCAATCAGGCGCTCACGCTCTTCCTGCGGCAGATTCATCACATTGATGCAGTCCGTCCGGTGGATCGAGATACCGCGTCCCCTTGTGACAAATCCGACGATCTCATCGCCCGGAACCGGGCTGCAGCACTTCGAAAAACGAACCGCCAGATCGTGGATTCCCTTGACAACGATACCGCTCTTCGACTTCCCGGCTGCGATCACCGGAACCTTGTTTCCATCCGACGCCATGTTATCGAGGATCGTCGTGTCAGTTACTTCCTTCTTTAACTTCTTGTTGCGCTCATCCAGCATCTTGTTGATGACCTGTCCCTCTTTGAGGGCGCCATGTCCGATCGATGCCAGAACGGAATCCCAGTCACGGTACGCATAGCGCTTCATGACTTTTTCCATATATTCCGGTTTGTTTAACTCCGAATAATTGATGTCCTTCGCCTTACAATATTTATCCAGAAGCGCACGGCCGCGCAGGATATTGTCCTCTTTCAGCTCGCTCTTGAACCACTGGTTGATCTTATTCTTCGCCTGTGTGCTCTTAACCAGTTTCAGCCAGTCGCGGCTCGGTCCCTTGGAATTCTGGGAGGTAATAATCTCGACACGGTCACCATTTTTAATGACATAATCGATGTTGACCAGTTTTCCGTTGACACGGGCACCAACCATTTTGTTGCCAACCGCACTGTGGATCGAATACGCAAAATCGATCGGGGTGGAACCGCTCGGCAGGTTCTTGACATCGCCCGTCGGGGTAAAGCAGTATACATCATCCGTAAAGAGGTCCAGATCACTCTTTAAGAGACTTAAGAACTCTTTATTATCGGACATATCCCGCTGCCATTCCAGGATCTCACGCAGCCAGGAAAGCTTTGCCTCGGCGCTGTCGATCGCCGCCTTGCTGCTGCCGCTCTCCTTATATTTCCAGTGTGCCGCGATACCATACTCAGCGGTACGGTGCATCTCATAGGTGCGGATCTGAATCTCAAACGGCTGTCCGCTGCTGCCAATCAGAGTCGTATGCAGCGACTGGTACATATTCGGTTTCGGCATGGCAATATAATCTTTAAAACGTCCCGGAATCGGTTTGTACATCTCATGGATGACACCGAGCGCCGCATAACAGTCTTTCACGCTCTCCACGATAATCCGGACCGCAAAAATATCATAGATCTGATCCAGCGTCTTGTCCTGGTTTACCATCTTTTTATAGATGCTGAAGAAATGTTTCACACGGCCGTCTACCTTGGCTTCGATGCCCGCATCGTCCATATGTTTCTTGACTTCATCCATAATCTTATGGATAAACGCCTCCCTGGTGTCCTTACGGAGTGCCAGTTTTTCGGACAATTCTTTGTAAACCTCCGGCTGGAGATATTTGAGAGACAAATCATCCAGCTCGGTCTTGATCTTGGAAATACCGAGACGATCAGCAATAGGCGCGTAGATATCCATCGTTTCACGCGCCTTTTCCTTCTGTTTTTCCGGCTTCATATATTGAAGCGTCCGCATATTGTGCAGACGGTCTGCCAGCTTAATCAGGATAACCCGGATGTCCTTCGCCATCGCTAAGAACATCTTACGCAGGTTTTCCGCCTGAATCTCTACTTTATCGATCGTCCACGAGATCTGGGTCAGCTTGGTAACGCCGTCTACTAAAAGTGCTACCTCCTCGCCAAAGATCGCCGTGATCTCCTCCTCTGTCATGACCGTATCTTCCACGACATCGTGCAGGATACCTGCCACCAGAGTCTCTTTATCCAGCTCCAGATCCGCCAGAATGATCGCCACACAGAGCGGATGAATGATATACGGTTCACCTGATTTACGCCTCTGGTCCTTGTGTGCGTCATACGCGATCTGGTACGCTTTCTCAATCATGCTGATGTCATCCGACGGATGGTACTTGCGAATGGCGGCAATCAACTCATTATACAGTACCTCCGGACTCGTAAAATCCGCCGGCGCTTCAATTTCCTGATCCAGCTTTTTTATTTTATCCAAATTTCCCATATATGCCTCCTGACCCTTCCGTAGATAACTGAAACGCCTGCCGTTCGGAATCCGGAAAGCGGTTCACGCAAATGAAATAAAATATTATATAGAATACCCCTATTATACGAATATTTGACAAAAAATGCAACGGCAAACTATTTTGTTACTGTTCACGCATACGTGCCCAGTAACGGAATTTGCCGTGGCTTCGCATTTAAATACGGCAAATTCCTGCTGTCGCCACGTTTTCTTACGGCACTTTCGGTTCCAAAAGTGCCTACCCGTGAACCGTTATCTATTTCCCCTCATAGGTAATTAGGGCATCCACCGCATATCCGTTCAGTTTTTCGCGTCCCTTTAAGCCTGCCAGCTCCATCACGCAGCAGATTTTTACAACCTCGCCGCCCATCTTCTCGATGAGCTTGACAATCGCCTCGGTCGTTCCGCCGGTTGCGATCAGGTCGTCAACGATAACTACCTTCTGTCCCGGTTTAATGGCATCCTCATGCATCTCCAGAACCGCGCTGCCATACTCCAGATCGTAGCTTACAGATACCGTCTTGCACGGCAGTTTGCCTTTCTTGCGGATCGGCACGAATCCCTTGTGCATCGCATATGCAACCGGCACGCCGAAAATAAACCCGCGGGACTCCGGACCAACCACGATATCATAATCCACACCCTCTAAGGATTTCTGGATTCCGTCGATCGCAAGCTGCAGTCCGTCTGCATCCTGTAAAATCGTAGTAATATCGCGGAAAATGATACCCGGCTCCGGGAAGTCCGGAATGCTTCTTACATATTCTTCCAGCTTTTTCATGATTTTAACCTCTTTTCTATAAATTTTGTATCTCAATTTCTCAGTTTTAAATCGCCATCCGGCTCTTTTTCCACCGTTCTTCTCATTTTTGCAGAAGTTTTCCCCTGCTTCTTCTTCCTTATATACATAGAAGCCACAATCACCGCCAGCACAAACAGCGCACCTCCGCTGATCAGCAGTCCCTCATGCAGTCCCTGCGGATAATACCTGAGTTCCACCGTATGGGTTCCCGCCGTCAGTTCCACGCCGGTAAATGCCTTCCAGACCGGACGCGTGATAGCTTCTTTTCCATCCACCGTGACCGTCCAGCCCTCGTCATACGGGATCGTGAGGAACAGCGTTCCGCCCTCGCCCGCGTCGATCGTGCCCTTCATCGCCTCCTCACCCAATGTTTCCAGTTCAAATGGATGCTGGTTGAGGCGCTCATAGAGCGCACGCAGCCCGGCTTCGTCAAAGCGGTACGCGCTCGCGTCCATGCTTCCGACACTGTCATTGCTCTCCAGCAGAATCAATGTGCCTGCCTTCACATATCCAGTTTCCACCAGATACCCGCGTTTCAACGTATCAATGCTGCGGCTCTCTCCGCCGACATCCAGTTTAACCGAATCAATCTGACGGTTTGCGACACTTATATAATACTCCCCATCTTCCGGTGCTGTAAAGGAAAAACGATTCCCCTGCTCCTCCCCGTCCGTGAAAATCAAGCACTCCGGCACGCCCAGCACATCCGATAAATCGTTCTGGACATCCGCCGGCGAAGAAAGATCGCGCTTCCAGCCCGTTTCCACTATGTCCGGCAGGATAAAGCCGAGCGGCAGCGTCCACGGATTCTCATAGAGGTACGTGTCACCTGAAAATGCATAGAGCGACAGGCGCGGATTGTCCTGCTTGCCCTCATAGAGTGCATATTTGATTGAAAATAACGAATCCACCAGCGGCGTACTTCCCACGATGCTGTATGCGTTCGTCGAACCTTCGCAGCCCATCTGTTTGAAGAAATCCGTCACCCCGGCATTTGCCACCGATGAAAACAGAGATACGGATGGAAAATGCATCCACGCGCCATCATTTTTCGTGCGCGCATTCGTTTTATCAATCCGGTAAAATTCCGTCTTTTTGAGCGGCTCTGTCACCGCTGCAACATCCTGATTGTCTGCCACATAATCAGTCCGGCTCGTCGTCGGAATACTCGTTGCCGCCATATTGGCAAGCGCCTCCACACTTACCAGCGCCATCGCCAGAAGCGCCGCCGTGAACGCGAAATGTTCTTTATTTTGATAGAAATAAAAGACGCCCAGATACAACAGCAGAAGCACCACTGCCACATACCAGACAACTGGCTCAAACGCATCGTCCGTCACCAGCTTTTCTGCCAGAATCACGTAGCCAATCGCGGCGGATGTCACCCCGGCAAACTGCCGTTTGGATATTTCATCCAGATATAGATACGCCCGGAAACACATCGTCAGCACCAGCGCGATATAGATAAACGACTGGCGGCACGGCAGGCTGTTCGGGTAATGGAAGCCATGCCAGATAAAATTCAGCACGTTGAACGAAAAGCTGGCATAGAAAAAGAGCAGCAGCACACCGTACACAACCTTTTCCCGGATCGCAATCCGGCGGTTCAGAAAATACAACCCCATGAAAATGTAGACTGCCACGCCGCAGTAGAGGTTCGGCCAATGGTCGAGTCCCGTCTCCACCTGTACATTTCCGATGTGCCGCGCGATCATGTCAAAGATCGGGAAGTAGATTTCCAGTGTGGTCGGAAAATTAAAATCGCCAGACGCCGTACTCTGCAGCGCCGCAATCTCCGGAAGAAGCACCGCAGCCGCCAGCGCACCCGCCAGAAGCGAATACACACCAAACAGGAAAAAGCTGTGCAGACAATCTTTCCATCCCGGCCGTTTCTCCAGAAACAGGAGCGCCACATAGTAAATCACCATGAAGAGGCATATCATAATTGATATATAGTAGTTGGACAGGATTGAAAGTCCCAGCATCAGACAGTAAAAAAGCCCTTTTTTTTCGCGCACCAGCCGCTCCAGGCCGTGCAGGATCAGCGGCAGCAGCACGATGCAGTCCAGCCACATGATATTCCAGCTATACGCCGCCATATAGCCGGACAGCGCATAGAATACGCCGAAATAGCACGCTCCAAACTTCTGTGAACCCGTGTGCTTTTTCAGGTACCACGCCATCGAAAGACCCGCCAGACCGCTCTTGAACACGATCATGTAGGTCATAAATTCGATAATCAGGGACGACGGGCATAACAGCAGCAGCCAGTTAAACGGGCTCGCCAGATAGTACGCATAGAGCGCGGCAAAGTTTACGCCCATGCCAACATCCCAGCTGTAAAGCAGGCTCTCGCCACTTAAAAGCTTATGCCGGAATTCCGAGAAAAACGGCGCATACTGGTGGTACATATCCGTCCGCAGGAAGCTTTCCTGCCCAAAGGGGAAAATACCGCGGTATGCAAAAATCAGGATCAAAATCACCACCGGCAGGAAAAATGCCGCCAGGAGATCATCCGACGGACGGAAAACCGCAGCCAGGCGGCCCATTCCGCGGGGTGATTTCTCTGATTCATCCCACTCATCTAATTCTT
Source organism: Clostridium sp. AF27-5AA (assembly GCF_003478415.1). Classification (NCBI taxonomy): domain Bacteria; kingdom Bacillati; phylum Bacillota; class Clostridia; order Eubacteriales; family Clostridiaceae; genus Clostridium; species Clostridium sp. AF27-5AA. The sequence continues at coordinate 141,236 of NZ_QUFH01000005.1, read as the reverse complement.
CCTGCTCCCAGTCATCGTCATTCAACTCATTAACGACATCTGCTCTGGACTCTGAAAGTTTAGATTTTCTGGCATCTTCTTCCTGTCTCCAGGCCGGCATTCGTTCAGCGCGTCTCATATCTGTACAGGCGGTCTCCGAATCCACGTCCGCACCTTCCCGCTCGTTCTCATACTCCTCTATTTTCCCCGTTGTTTCCGCTCCCGTAAGCTCCCTGAGTGCTTCTTCCAGTTTACTGGAACTTTCGTCTCGTTCTCTTTGCTCCATCTTCCCTCCATCCAGAATCCTGTTCAGGCGGCGTTTTCTCTACTCTTTCCGGTCTGTCTTCAGCATCCATTTCCGCTGTCATTTCCCCACACAGCCCTATTTCGAGGATTCTTTCTTTTTGAAAATAAATAATTTACTGCAAATATAATTCAACACCAGCGAGATCGCTGATACCACAATCTTACAGATCATATCCTGTTTGATTCCCATGCCGTCTACCATCACGATCATCGCCACATACGTGAACACCGATGTGAGAATACGGCAGGAGAAAAACGAAGCCATTTCCTTAAGAAGATATACAGGGTGGAAATTGTAGCTTCGGAATACCCAGATCTTGTTTGTCACATATGCAAACAGGATCGCCGCCGCCTGACAGCAGATCGTCGCCATACGGTAGTTCATGCCGTTGTGGCGGAAAACCGCATAGGAAATCCAGTCCACCAGCGTCGTCAGAACGCCGAATATCAGATACGATATCGTCTCCCTGTTTACAAACTTTCCCCAGATCAGGGATAACTTTTCCTTTATCATCACTTTTTCTCCGAAAAAAGAATTGTATGGGCAGCGGTCCTTCGACATACCCATACAATTCCTGTACTTCTTGGTTTAATATTACATTTCCTCTAACAGCTTGTTGACACTGACCAGCTTGACGCAGAGTGCAAACAGCTCGGTTGCAGTGATCAGATCCTGCAGCGGCGGATAAGATGGAGCAATACGGATGTTGCGATCCTCCGGATCCTTGCCATATGGATAAGTTGCACCGGCTCCGGTCATGACAACACCTGCTTTCTTGCACTTCGCAACGATCTCCTTCGCACAGCCGTTCAGTGAATCAAAGGAAATGAAGTAGCCGCCGTGCGGTTTTGTCCAGGTACCGATCTCCAGTCCGCCCAGCTCGCGGTCGAGAATGTTCTCAACTGCCTCGAATTTCGGGCGCAGGATGTTGGCATGCTTTCTCATGTGCTCTACCATGCCGTGGATATCCTTGAAGAAACGCACGTGGCGGAGCTGATTCACTTTATCATGACCGATAGTCTGAATCTTTAACTGTTTCTTGATATCATCCAGGTTATTGTGGGAGGTTGCGATTGCCGCAATGCCGGAACCCGGGAACGTAATCTTGGAGGTTGAAGAGAATTTGTAAACCATATCCGGGTTGCCGGCTTTCTTACATTCTGCCAGAATCTCCAGCACATGATCCTGCTCATCATCGTATAAATGGTGGATGCCATAAGCATTGTCCCAGTAAATACGGAAGTCCGGAGCTGCCGGATGCATGCGTGCCAGACGGCGGACAGTCTGATCGGAATAGGAATTACCGGTCGGGTTGGAGTATTTTGGAACACACCAGATTCCCTTTACGGTCGGGTCGGTGGTCACATACTTCTCCACCAGATCCATATCCGGACCATCTGCGGTCATCGGAATGTTGATCATCTCGATACCAAAATATTCAGTAATGGAGAAATGTCTGTCATATCCCGGTACCGGGCACAGGAATTTAACCTTGTCAAGCTTGCACCACGGGGTATTTCCCATAACGCCATGAGTCATAGAACGGGAGATGGTGTCGTACATTACGTTCAGGCTGGAGTTTCCATAGATAATGATATTGTCAGCCGGAACCTCGATCATATCCGCTAACAGCTCCTTCGCCTCGCTGATACCGTCCAGACCGCCGTAATTGCGGCAGTCTGTCCCATCTTCGCAGGTCAGATCACTGTCGCTGCTCAGTACGTCCATCATTCCCATCGATAAATCAAGCTGCTCTGCACTTGGCTTACCGCGTGACATATCCAGCGTCAGATTCTTGCCCTGAAACTCCCGGTACTGATCGCTCAGATCACGCTTAAGCTCCAGAAGTTCTTCTTTCGTCATCTCGCTATAAGGCTTCATCCTTCAACATCCTCCTTGTTTCTCTTATTTATTTCATCATAATTTCATAATCTGCTTTTCATCCAGCTCCCCTTGTTCAAGGGTTCGGATCATCTCATCTAAGCATCGTTATAATAATAACATAGGTACAAAGGGCATGACAAGCATTAATTTGTTATGTCAGCACATAAAATTTGTTATATGGTACTGCTTGGTTTTTCCGATTCGGTGCATTTCACGGACACCAAATTATAATAAAAACATGATGTTCCCCCTTCTTTCATATACTTATGAAAATATATCTTTCAGGTCACATCATGTTCATTCATTTTCCCATGCATTTTGTTCCATCACGTTTCCGGCGCATCATTTCCCCTCTGCTGGTTCCCGCCCTGTTTGCCATCTCTTTCTTCGTCGGGCAGACTGCCGCGCATTTCCTGCGCCGTCCATCCGGGCACATGGTTTCAGCGCCTGTTATCGCCTGTGGCTCGCTCCCGCCTGCCTTTGATTCCGGCTCGATTCCGGTTTCCGCAGATGGAAACTGGGGACTTGGATTTCCCAGTCCAGGGCAGACACCGGTCGGCAATGCCTCCGCCGACACTTTAAAAAACTTTGACGCTTTCTATGTAGGCGATACCTCCAAGCCCGTCATCTATCTGACCTTCGACGCCGGATATGAAAACGGCTGCACACCTGCCATTCTGGAAGCACTGAAAAAACACCATGTCCCGGCAACCTTTTTCGTCGTCGGCAACTATCTCGAAACCAGTCCTGAACTGGTAAAACAGATGATCGCAGAGGGTCACACCGTCGCCAACCACACGTATCACCATCCCGATATGTCCCGCATTTCCGACAAAGCAGCATTTGAAAAGGAGCTGACTGCCCTGGAAACACTCTACCAGTCCGTCACCGGGCAGACAATGAAAAAATATTACCGTCCGCCGCAGGGCAAATACAGTGAATCGAACCTGCAGATGGCAAAGGAGCTCGGCTACAAGACCTTTTTCTGGAGTCTCGCCTATGTGGACTGGATGCAGGATCAGCAGCCATCCAAAGAAGAAGCATTTTCCAAGCTTCTGACGCGCATCCACCCCGGCGCGATCGTCCTTCTGCACAGCACTTCGCAGACCAACGCTCAGATTCTCGATGAACTTCTGGCAAAATGGGAGGAAATGGGGTATCAGTTCGGGCAATTAGATGAATTATAAAATTATACCAGCAGCATTTTCCGGATAAACGAAAGGATCGCGCCTCCGATGCTGCAGAACAGCAGAAATCCGTGGTTCGCATTGATCGCCTCCAGCGCCGCATAGCCGCCGTCCACAATCGGCTGTAAGCTGCCCGCATTCTTCGGCATCAGGTACGCTGCCGGACCGGCTACTAATACCAGAACAAGGATGATTATAAACGGGATAAATCCGCGCCCCGTATCGTATTTTTGCAGCCGTACTTTACCACCCGCGTGCTTGCCTGACAGAATCCACAGGCACCAGATCGCGCCCATCAGTACCAGAAATACGCCAATCCCTACATAGAGCCCCAGACCATAATTTTCCTCGGTAATCATAGTTCCGATATAGCCCAGATCGTCGCCGCCATACCGAAATGCCTTCGCATTCGCCCAGGTGATTCCCGCCATCAGAAGAAAGCTGGCTGCCTGCATCACGCGCGCCATCAGCACAACCACGCCGGTTACTCCGGCTGCCGTCACATCCAGCACGGACGGACCGTCATTTGAGTCACTCTGCGTATGCGCCTCACTGCGCTCCGCCGCCCGTCTGGTGCGCTCTGCCTCCCGGGACTGGCGTTCCAGTTCCCGCTGATGGCTGCGCTCCATCCGGTTTTTCTGACGCTCTGAGCGCTCCCGCTCCGACTCCAGAGCATGAAGGCGTTTTTCCATCTGCTTCTGCTGTTTTGCATCCCGCTTATCCTCTTTCGCGCTGGAAGAAGAACGTCTCGCGTCCTGTCGTCTGCGCGATGCCGCTTCACGGTCACGGCGGGCATCCTCCTGTGCCTGGGATTGGCAGCGTTCATTGTCGCGGCGCTCTTCCTCACGCTTCTGTGCGTCCTGACTCTGGCTGCTCCGCTTTTCCTGACTGTTTCGTTTCGATCCAGAGCCGGATTCCGCCTTTTTCTCATCCGATTCCATCCGAGCTGGATTCCGCTGTTCTGAATCACCGTCGTCATAGCTATTTTCCGGCTTTCTTCCCACCTTTTCCTGTTCTCGGCGTACTGTATCATTTACAAGCGGAGTTCCGCAGTTACTGCAAAAATTTCCAACTGCTTCCTGTCCGCATTTTGGACACTTCATTCTATTTTCTCCTTCCTCCAAACGATTCTTTCCATCCATTTCCGCACTCATTTCTGGCATTTGAAACGCATTTAACCAATGTACATTTTTTTTACACAGCCAGAACTTTATTTCCTGTTTCCCATACCCAGCTGCCAGAATGCCACTGCACTCGCTGCTGCCACGTTGAGCGAATCCACGCCGTGTGACATCGGGATTTTCACGGTGTAATCGCACGCCGCGATCGTCGATGCCGCCAACCCGTCACCCTCGGTTCCGAGAATGATCGCTAATTTTTCTTCCTGCGAAAGCGCCGGATCCGCGATACTCACGGAACGGTCACTGAGCGCCATCGCCGCCGTGCGAAATCCCAGCTTCTTAAGCGTTTCCATACTGTTCTCCGCCCAGTCGCCCTTCGGAATGTACGTCCACGGCACCTGAAACACTGTTCCCATACTGACACGGCTTGCGCGGCGGTACAGCGGGTCACTGCATCCCGGTGTCAGAAGCACCGCATCCATAAAGAGCGCCGCCGCTGACCGGAAAATCGCCCCCACATTCGTAGGATTTTCTACATTCTCAAGAATCGCGATCCGTCTGGCACCTGCACAGATTTCCTCGATCCCCGGCATTTTCTTCCGTTTCACCGCACACAGCATCCCGCGCGTCAGTTTAAAGCCGGTCAGGCGCGTCAGCACATCAAATGGTGCCGTAAACACAGGCACTCCCGCACACACCGGGCGTTCCAGAATCTCCCGCCCTTCTGTCTCGATATGGCGTTCTTCCATCAGAAAAGAAACCGGCTCATATCCCGCGTCGAGCGCCCGCCCGATGACCTTCGGGCTTTCCGCAATGAAAAGACCTTCCTTTGGTTCATTATAATGAAATAACTGCCCCTCGCTCAGCCGGGCGTAGATATCCAGCTCCGGCGCTTCCAGGGTTGTAATTGAAATATGATTCATTCTGCTTTTCACCTTTTTAATATGGTTTTCATGTTCTATCGAGTATACCACATTTCTTACAAAAAGGAAGTGCCGATTATGGACGCTGACATGAAATCATTTCTCTATTCTGCCGCATTCTATCATCCTCTTTCCGATTCCGTTCTTATTTCCGTGTAAATCTATCTTCGGCAAAAGATTTGACTTTTTCATCCCTGTTTTTCATACCGCCTATCATAACGCTGAACCCCCGCTTTATGTCAATCATCTGGGCAAAGATTTCACACAAAGTTCAGAAATAAAAAATGGGTTCTGACACATCTATGTGGGACTTCCAAAACAAAAAACCAGAACTGTCGACTAAATCAGCTACACAGTTCTGGTTTTTCTGTTACTTATAAGAGCAAAAGACTATCGTCAGCCATCTCCTACCGTCCCCCACACTCCATAATAATCCTCTCACACATCTCATACCCCAGCACTGAACTGTTCAGCGACAGTGTATAATTACTTGCCATCCCCCACTTCTGATCCGTGTAAAAGCGATAATTGCTCATACGGCGCTTATCAATGTCTTCTGTCATTTTGATCGCTTCCTGTTCCGTAACATTGTATAAGCCGCAGATCCGCTTTACCTTCTCCGGCATATTTCCGTGTATAAATACGTTCAGAACGTCATCCCGATCTTTCAGAATAAAGTCCGCATTTCTACCTATTATCACACACTCTTCTCTTTCCGCAATATCCAAAATGATCTTTCTCTGCGCTTCATAGATCATGTCTTCGACAGATCGTCCCATCTGGTCGCGCCCTGAAAACGCATAGGCAAATAACCCCTTCTTGGGTGACAATTCCGCATTCTCCTGGATATACTTCGGTGAAAATCCGGACTGCTCCGCAATCTGTCCGATCATCTCCTTATCGTAGTATTTCACACCCAGTTTCTGCGCCACTTCCATACCGATAAAACGTCCGCCGCTTCCAAACTCCCGGCTGATCGTAATAATTCTTTTTCCCATCATCCTATCCTCTCTCCTTACTCCAAATGTTCCACTTTATTCGTTCTGATTTTCTTCAAAAAACCATATCCCACCAGGCAGGCGGCGAGCTCTGTGATCGGAAACGCCCACCAGATAAGCGAAACACCTGCCTGACCGTTTCTCACAAAGATTGAAAAGATGCCTGCCAACGGCAGAATAATCACAAACTGTCTGAGCAGTGAAATCACCAGCGACTGGATGCCACTGTTAAGCGCCTGATAAATGCCCTGATATGCCACATTGATTCCGGCAAAAATAAAGCTGATGGAAATGATTCTCATTGCCCCGATAAAGTATTCTCTGGACGATCCGGAATTAAATAATCCGGCAAACACCCCTGGGAAAACCTCTGTGATTGCCATGCCCACAATCATCAGAACAACCGTATAGAACAGTCCATATTTGATTCCATCCAGAATCCGCCTTCTGCTATGCATTCCGTATGCAAATGCGATGATCGGTGTGATGGCGTCGCGCAGACCAAACGCAAGGAACAATACAAACTGCTGTACTTTGTAGAAGAGTCCATACGCCGTCTGGGCGGAAGGATTGAATTTCAAAATCAGGTTCATCACATACACCATAATAGACATGAGCGCCTGCGCGATGATCGCCGGAAGTCCGATCGCGTAGATTTCCCTTATAATTCCGACATCCGGCTTCATATATGTGAAATCATGCTCAAACTCTTTGTTTAACTTCATATGAAAAACAAATAATAAAACCGCCGATATGACCTGCCCGATCACCGTTGCATAGGCAGCGCCCGCAACTCCCATCTCCGGGACAGGTCCAATTCCATAGATCATAATCGGGTCCAGAATGATATTTACCACTGCTCCCACAACCTGACCAATAGTCGAATAAAACGAACGCCCTGTTGCCTGCAATAATTTTTCAAATAAAGAGAAAAATACGATTCCAAACGAAATCACGCAGCAGATCCGAAGGTACTCCGTTCCCATCGAAATAACCTCCGGATCGACCGTCTGCGACGTGATATATGCGTTTACTCCAAAGAGTCCGAATAACAGACATACCACATAAATAATCACACCCAGAAACAGGCTGTTTCCGGCTGCCTTTGCAGCTTTTTTATTATTTCCCTGTCCCAGCATCCTCGCAAGAAGCGCATTCGTTCCCACGCCGGTTCCGATTCCCACTGCCACCATCAGCATCTGGATCGGGAACACCAGTGTCAGCGCATTCAGGGCGGCTTCGCTTCCTACCCTCATATTTCCCACAAAGGCACTGTCCACAATATTGTAGACTGCCTGCAATGCCATCGATAAAATCATCGGTATGCCCATCTGGATCATGAGCTGATTTACCGGCATATCCTTCATCTTGTTGCTTTCTGCCATTTTAAATAAATCCTCCTTTTTTCCACATAAAAAAGTGTGCACCTATCTCATAAGCTGGACTTACGCTGATAGGCAACACACTTTTTAATGGCATTTTTATAAAATTTAATAAAAAATGCACCTTGGCACATTCTTTATGGAATAATAAAAAAAGAGCAGCAAAAACTGGATTTACGCTCGTTTGCTACTCGTTTCGGTATTATTATATTTCCTGTTTTAAAAAAAGTCAAACCAAAAAATCACCTGTCGGAAACAGGAATTCTGGTTATTGGTTCACGGGTAGACACTTTGGGAACCGGCACTCCCACTCTCCGCTTCAACGCCTCAATATACAGTCCCGCAAACCGTCCCGGTGTCACGCGATTGTGGGTAATGTAACCAATCTCCATATAATCGTCCACATCAAGCGGAATCGCTACAATATTCGGTCCGTTCAGTTCCTCATTGATGACACCGCTGCAGATCGTATACCCATTCAGCCCGATCAGAAGATTAAACAAGGTCGCGCGGTCGGACACCAGGATGTCCTTGCGGCTGTCCAGCGTGCTGAGGATCTCCTCGGAGAAATAAAAGGAATTGTGCTCGCCCTGCTCATAGGACAGACGCGGATAAGGTTCCAAATCCGACAGGGTGATAGAACTGCGGCTTGCAAGCGGATTGGCCGCACCGATAAATACATGCGGTTTTGCCATAAAAAGCCGCGTAAATTTGAGGTCGTGTTCCCGCAGCGTCTTGCGGATCACCGTCTCGTTAAAACGGTTCAGATACAGCACGCCAACCTCGCTCCTAAGCTTCGCCACATCCTCAATCAGCTCATACGTCTGCGTCTCGCGGATACGGAAATCGTACTCTTCTCCGCCGTACTCGCGGATCAGATCGACAAACGCCTCAACGGCAAAGGAATAGTGCTGGGTGGAGACACAGAACTGGCGTTTCTGCGGCACAGCGCCAAAATAGCGCTCCTCGATCAGGTTTGCCTGCTCGATCACCTGTCTCGCATACCCCAGAAATTCTTCCCCGTCCGGGGAAATCACCACGCCCTTGTTCGTGCGGGTAAACAGGGAAAATCCAATCTCATGCTCCAGTTCCTTGATCGCCGCCGTGAGGCTCGGCTGTGCAATATAAAGTTTTTTTGCCGCCCCGCTGATGGTTCCGGCTGCCGCCACCTCCACCACGTATTTTAACTGAAGTAATGTCATGCCCTGTTCTCCATTCTTACTGATTTTCTGTCATTTCTTTCTGAACCGTATCTGCCACAGAATTACATCAGACTCAAATCCGCCTCTAACGCACCTAGTCCACAAATTTTTCCGTCTCTTTCAGACGAACCAGCGCTCTCGCCATCGCCGCGCGGGTGCTGTAATACTCGGAAATACTCTGTTTCTGGCGCAGCCGCTCTTTCGCACGCTCTAATGCCTCCTGCGCCCGGATCCGGTCGATCTCCTCCGGTTTCTCGATCGTATCTGCCAGCAACATAACACGGTTGTTGGCGATCTCACAGAAGCCCTGCCCGACGACTGCCGCCTCCCACGGACCGTCCTCTGTCACCTGGAAACGCATTTCTCCCGCTTTGACTGCCACGATCTCGCTCTCATGGTGCGCCATGACAGCCATCTCACCGTCCACCGCCGGAAGGATCAGACAGTGGCAGACTCCCTCATAGAATGTCCGGTTGCTGGATATGATTTTTACATGAAAATCTGCCATCCGTTCCTACGCCTCCTGTTTTTCTAAAGCCTTCGCCTTTGCCACTACATCCTCGATCGTTCCGACATTGAAGAATGCTGCCTCCGGGTACGCATCCATCTCACCATCCAGAATTGCCTTAAAGCCCTTGACGGTATCCTTTAACGGCACATACTTGCCCGGTACGCCGGTAAAGTTTTCCGCCACATGGAACGGCTGGGATAAGAAGCGCTGTATCTTTCTTGCGCGGCCGACGGTCAGCTTATCTTCCTCAGACAACTCGTCCATACCCAGAATTGCGATAATATCCTGCAATTCCTTGTATTTCTGCAAAATCTCCTGCACCCGTCTGGCCGTCTCATAGTGTTCTTCTCCGACCACATCCGGTTCCAGAATACGGGACGAGGATTCCAGCGGATCGACCGCCGGGTAGATACCCTGTTCTACGATCTTTCTGGAAAGAACCGTAGTCGCATCCAGATGGGTAAAGGTAGTCGCCGGTGCCGGATCGGTTAAATCATCCGCCGGTACATAGACTGCCTGGATTGAAGTGACCGAACCATCTTTCGTCGAGGCAATCCGCTCCTGCAGCTCGCCCATCTCATTCGCTAACGTTGGCTGATAACCAACCGCCGACGGCATACGCCCAAGCAGCGCTGAAACCTCCGAACCTGCCTGTACATAACGGAAAATATTATCAATAAATAGTAACACATTCCGGTGCATTTTGTCACGGAAATATTCTGCCATCGTAAGTCCGGTCTCTGCAACTCGCATACGGGCTCCCGGCGGCTCGTTCATCTGTCCAAATACGAGCGCTGTCTTTTCCAGAACGCCGGATGCCTTCATCTCGCTCCAGAGGTCATTGCCCTCACGGGAACGCTCACCGACACCCGTAAAGATGGAATAACCGCCCTGCTCCATCGCAATATTCCGGATCAGCTCCTGAATCAGGACTGTTTTTCCGACGCCCGCGCCGCCAAACAGACCGACTTTTCCGCCCTTGGAATATGGCGCCAGAAGGTCAATAACCTTGATGCCCGTCTCCAGAATCTCTGCGACCGGGCTCTGATCCTCAAATGGCGGCGGATCCCGGTGAATACACCAGTGCTCCTCACCATCCAGTTTTTGTCCTCCATCTACCGTCTCACCTAAAACATTAAACAAACGTCCAAGCGTCTTTTCGCCAACCGGAACGGAAATGCCTTCTCCCGTCGGTGTTACCTTCATGTCACGGCTCAAGCCCTCGCTTGCCGACAGCATGATGCAGCGGACGATATTATTTCCCATGTGCTTGGCAGCTTCCATCACACACGTCTTTCCCTGATTTTCTACTGTGAGCGCGTCCCGGATCTCCGGAAGGGGACCGCTCTCAAATTTCACATCGACAACCGGACCGGAAACCTGGACAATCTTGCCTTCCGGCAGGCTGGTTTCGGTCTTTTTTGTCTCTGCCGCCTGTTCTCCCATCACACTCTCATCTCCTCTTCTCGTTCTCGTCTCTGTGCAGCCGCGCCGCCGCATACTTCGGTGATCTCCTGTGTGATCGCCGCCTGCCGCGCCCGGTTGTACATCGTATTCAAATCTTTTAAAAGTGCATCCGCATTATCCGTCGCCGCATCCATCGCCATCATACGGGCATTCTGCTCACTGCAGAACGACTCAACCAGCGCGCCGTAGATAAATCCGGCTACATAGTTCGGAACGATCGCATTCATTGCTTCCTCCGGCGTTGGCCGGAGGGAAAACTCCTCCAGCCGCACATCGACCGGAATCGTCATTCCGTGCATATCCGGCTTGGTAATCGGAAGCACCCTTTTATCCTTCGCCACACTCTGCATCACATTTTCCATTCTTGTATACAGGACATGGATCTCATCCAAATCACCCGACAAATATCGTTCCAGAAGTATTCCAGCAATCCACCTTGCCCGGTTAAACGTCGGATCCTGCGCCGTATACTGGAAATTTTCTTCAATCGGGATGTGCTGGGAGGCAAAAAACTGCCGCCCCGTCTCACCGATGACAAACAGATGTACCTCGCGGGAAGGATCCTTTAAAAATGTATCCGCCATCTTCATGATGTTATGGTTATAAGCACCCGCCAGTCCTTTATCGCCGGAAATAACCAGCAGCCCCGTTTTCTTCGACTGGTGCCCTTCTTTTTCAAAATAGGGACTTTCCATGTTCGGCAGATGCCTCTGGATACGCCGGATGACATTTTGCAATGCATAGAAATACGGCTCCGTCTCTGCCAGTTCTTTTCTGGCTTTCTTTAATTTCGTCGAAGATATCAGGTACATCGCGTTCGTGATCTTGCGCGTATCCTGAATACTCCGGATCCGGTTCTGGATCTCTCTGAGTCCTGCCATCTTCCATCACCGCCTTACTGCTTATCCAGTTTTGCATCCGCTGTGGCTGCCTCCAGCGCATTTCCCTGTGCTTTCAGGAATTTTGCCTTGTACTCGCCCACCGCCTTCGCAATCTCGCGCTGAATATCCTCGCTGAGTGTCTTAGTCGTGCGGAGTGCATCGCCCACCTGCGGGTAGGAGCTTCTCATATATTCGTAAAGACCGCCCTGGAATGTCTTCAGCTTTTCCTTCGGAATATCTACCAGCAGATGACTCGTCGCCGCATACAGAATCACAACCTGTTCTTCCATCGAGAGCGGATGCTCAAGCGGCTGTTTTAACAGCTCCATCAGACCGCTGCCGTAGGTAAGCTGTGCCTTAGTTGCCGGATCCAGATCGGAGCTAAACTGTGTAAATACTTCCATCTCGCGGTACTGTGCCAGGTCGATACGTACGCTTCCGGCTGCCTTCTTCATCGCCTTGGTCTGCGCTGCGCCGCCGACACGCGATACCGAAAGCCCTACATTGACCGCCGGGCGCATGCCCTCGAAGAACAGCGAACTTTCCAGGAAAATCTGTCCATCTGTGATGGAAATAACGTTGGTCGGGATATACGCCGACACATCGCCCGCCTGTGTCTCGACAATCGGCAGCGCTGTGATTGAACCACCGCCCAGCTCATCCGAAAGCCGCGCCGAGCGCTCCAGCAGACGGGAATGCAGATAGAATACATCGCCCGGATATGCCTCACGTCCCGGGGAACGTTCCATCAAAAGAGACAGTGCACGGTACGCAACCGCGTGTTTCGATAAATCGTCATAGACAATCAGAACATCTTTTCCCTGATGCATGAAATATTCTGCCAGCGCCGTTCCCGCATACGGCGCGATATACTGTAAGGATGCCGGCTCACTCGCCGTCGCTGCCAGCACAATGCTGTACTCCATCGCCCCGTGTTTTTCCAGTGTATGAACCAGTCTCGATACCGTTGAAGCCTTCTGACCGATCGCCACATAGATGCAGGTCACGTCTTTTCCCTTCTGATTCAGCATCGTATCCACCGCGATTGAAGTCTTACCGGTCTGGCGGTCGCCAATGATCAGCTCACGCTGTCCGCGTCCGATCGGGAACATCGAATCAATTGAGAGGATACCGGTCTCCATCGGGGTATCAACCGACTGACGTTCGATGATACCCGGCGCCGGGGACTCCACCGGACGGTATCCGGCAGCCTCAATCTCACCTTTATTATCGATCGGATTGCCCAGCGCATCTACAACACGCCCTAAAAATCCCTCGCCAACCGGTATACCTGCCATCTTGCCGGTCCGCATCGCGCGGCTTCCTTCTCCGATGGTGTTCGCATGTCCAAAGAGGATGCAGCCGATCTCCTTCGACCGGATATCCTGTACCATGCCTCTCACATCACCGTCAAACGCCACGATCTCGCCATACATTGCGTGGTCGATTCCATCCACATAGGCGATGCCGTCGCCCACCCGGCTGACCGTACCGATCTCACGGGCTGAAATGTCGATTCCATCCAGATTTCCTTTCAGAATCCCGATGATTCCCTTCTGGGTAAGGAAATCACCCGAATCCGGCTCTTTTACCAGATTCTTTAATTTATCTGCCAGTGCCCGTTTTCTTCCCTCCGTGCTCCAGTCATATTCCTCACTTCCGACCCGGAGGATAAAACCACTTCCAAGCTCCGGCTTTTCTTCCTTCACAATCCGAAGTTTCCGTCCCGGATATTTCTCCGAGAGAAATTTCCGGATTCCGGCTGCCTGTTTTTCATCCGGCTCTTTGACATATTCCAGCACACAGCGCAGATATTTATCCGGCTTTTCAAACGTCTCCGCTTCCTTAATCAGATCCGGCATCATTTTCATTGTCTGATCCTGTGCCAGCACCTCGATGATTCCCCGGACTGCCAGCGGAAACAGGCTACGAACCAGATCTTCCCGCTTCTCACGGGTCAAATCCGGATTTTCAAGCTCTGCCGGAAGCTGCGGTGTCGCAGCCAGTATCTCAGCCGCATGCTGTAGATCATCGACAGAAATCTTCTGCCTCTTTATTTCTTGTAAATAGACATCAAGTTTCTTCATTCTCCGTCGTACCCGCTTTCTTCAAAAACTCATCATAAAGAGCGCTGTCATCCGACTTCTTGTTCATCGAACCAGCCGCCGCGTCCAGAACCAGCGACAAAATTTCATGCTTCGCCTGTTCGAGCATCTTGTCCTTCTCCCGGCGTGCATCCTCGCCCGCCTTACGGATGACTTTATCTGCCTCTTTCTGGGCGTTTTCAATCAGCTGGCGTCCTTCCTCACGTGCACTCGCACGCGCCGCATCCAGCACCTTGTTTTTCTCTGCTTCTATTTCATCCTGGCAGGCTGCGTATTTCTCTTTCTCCGCCTGCGCTTCTTCCTGCATCTTTTTTGCTTCATCATACTTTTCCTGAATGGCTGTATTCCGTTTATCGATCACTTTGTTGATCGGCTTAAAGAGGAAAATACGGATAATTGCATACCAGATTAAAAGGTTGATGATCGTAAAAACCAGGTTGATGTCCAACCGTAACATAGCCTTGCCCCACCTTTCGTTTTCTATCGTATCAGCTTAAAAGAATAATAATCAAAAGGGCAATAACGAAACCATAAATAGCAGTTGCCTCGGCAAGTGCCGCACCTAACAATAGAATCTTTGTGATTTTTCCCTCTGCCTCCGGCTGTCTTGCGACTGCCTCAGTCGCCTTAGATGTGGCGATTCCGATACCAATTCCGGCTCCTGCGCCTGCAAGAACTGCCAGACCTGCTCCGATTGCAATGATTGTACCCATAATAAAGTCTCCTTTTTGTAATTTTCTATTTCTCTTCTATTACTCGATTGATTCCTTGATAAAAAGCCCTGTCAGGAAGACAAATACATACGCCTGAATCAGACCGTCAAAGATATCAAAGTAAGCGCTGAACAATACCGGAAGCCCTACCGGAAGGATGTATTCAATCAATTTCATGATGACGAACGCGCCCAGCACGTTTCCGAACAGTCGCATACACAGCGACAACGGTTTGATAAATACCTCCATGATATTGATCGGTGTCACGATGGCGATCGGCTCTGTAAAGCTCTTTAACCATCCTTTTAAACCTTTGACCCGAATCCCTGCTGTCTCAATCAGCACAATACTCATCAGCGCCAGTGCTGCCGTGACGTTCAAATCCTTGGTTGGCGGCTTGAATCCCAGTATACCAAGCAGGTTCGCCACGCCCAGATACATCAGCACGGATGTCAGATACGGCGCATAGCCTTTTCCTTCCTCTCCGAGGATTCCCTCGCCGATGCCCTGCAGCCACGTAACAGCGTTCTCCAGAAGGAGCTGTCCGCGTCCGGGATGTTCAACTTTCAGACCGTGCGTCACAATCAGTGAAACCACGAGCACCACTGCCATCATGATCCATGTAACCACAACGGATTCTGATATGCCGATCCCGCCAATTGTAAAGGCTGTCTCACAGTTCAATTCCTTGATCAGGGTCGCACCCAGATCTCCCATACTGTCACTTCCTCTCTCCGGGTTGTTCTCCCGCGGCTGCCCCGGCTATTTTTCTTTCATTTCCCGATGCCGCCACGTGTTCTAGTTACTGTTCACGCATATGTGCCCAGTAACGTTTTCTCCTGTGTCTCCACATTCTTCCCGTCTGTTCCCGATCTTACTCCCGGAAATACAAATGGTAAAATTATATTTTTTTCCTATATCCATAGATAAAATGAATGGTGATAGTTATTGGTAATCGTTATTGTGGCTGGACATTTCTGGAAAAATACGATAAAGTGTGACTATATTTGGTAAATACACGTACAGATATAAAATCAGATAAACACTGTTTCAATCAGGCAGAAACAGTCCGACATACAGAAAGGATTTCAACTACATACATGGACATCAGTTTCGACTACTACAAGGTTTTCTATGAGGTGGCTCGATGCCAGAATATTACCCAGGCGGCTTTGAATCTCTGCCTCACGCAGCCAACCGTAACAAAATACATTCATAATTTAGAAGATATGCTTCAGTGCAAACTTTTCAACCGCTCCCAAAAAGGCGTGACCCTGACCGATGAAGGGCGGATCCTGTTCCGCCAGATCAACCGTCCCTGCCAGCAGATGGGACGAGCGGAAGAGCTTTTAAAAGAATACACGAACAGTCAGAGCGGCAAGGTTTCGATCGGTGCGAGCGAGCTGACAATGCGCTTCTTTCTGCTTCCTTATATTGAACAATTCCAGCAGCGTTTTCCGAATGTGACCGTGCAGATTCATTCCAACTCTGCGCCGATCACCGCTTCTTCCTTAAAGGCCGGGGAAAATGACTTTGCCGTCATCATTTCTCCGATCCACGAGATCATGAAGGATCTGGATCTGGTTCACGTGATGCCGGTTGCCGAGTTCCAGGACATCGTCATCGCCGGAAACCGTTTTTCCGAGCTGCAGAACCGCACACTCTCTCTCGAAGAGCTTTGTATGCACCCACTTGTCAGCATGGAGTCCGGCACAACGACGCGGCTTTTTTGGGACAATCTCTTTGAGGAACAGGGGCTGGATCTGCGCCCGAGCATCGAAGTTTCTTCCAACGACCTGATCGCCCCGACCGTCTCCCACAATCTGGGAATCGGCTTTGTTCCCTCGGAATTTGCCCGGAACTACCTGCTCAATTACCGCGTGTTCCAGCTTCACCTAAATATCCCTATCCCGAAGCGCCAGATCCTCGTCCTGCAAAACCCGATGCGCCCGCTGACGCCGGCGGCACAGGCATTTCTGGATATGCTGAAACAGCCGGTGCAGGAAAGTATAGGGAATGGACAGCCGGTCTTGTTACACCCATAGGGATTTTCACTAAAAATACCCTGTCGGTCGGATTTTAATGCTCCTGACAGGGTATTTTTGTTTGTAATCTACAAGCTTCTAACCTCTTCATATAAATGAAAGTGATTTTTTCTAAATTCCAGAAGCCCTTCCCGCTGCATTTTCCCCAGCTCTGCCGACAGCGCCGACCGGTCCACACCCAGATAGTCGGCGAGCTGCTGGCGATTGAATGGGATATCAAATCTCTCGCTCTCATTTTTTACCGCCTGATCGGAGAGATACGACAGAAGCCGTCCCCGGATGGATTTCGACGATGTATTGAAGATCCGGCGGGACAGCTGCAAGTTTTTCTGCGCCGAGATTGCAAGCAGGTTGCGGATAAGCTGCGTGTGATGTCCGCAAGAATTGGGACACTGCAACAGCATTTTTCCAACATTTAAAAACAGCACTTCCGTCACCTCCGCTGCAAACACATCGACCAGCAGCTTTTCCCCCGGCACGCACGCATATGTCTCCGCAAAAATCTGTCCCGGTTCTACCCGGTCCAGAATGCTGCGGTTGCCCCACAGATCATCGTTGACAATCATCACACTTCCGTGCATCACCACACCCAGAGATGTGACCGTATTCCCCGCACGATAAATCATTTCTTCTTTTTCATAACTGCGTTCCTCCGCCCCCAGACAGGACAGCATCTCCCCGATTCCGGATTCGCCCGCGCCTCGAAACAGGGGGCTGCGGCTTAGAAGCTGCATTTCGAAGGGAGTTAAATTCAGGCTGGCGCCCGTTTTATAGTTTGATGCCATATAGATGTTGACCTTTCTGTTTTAACTAAGTGTTCTTATTATATCAAATATTTTTATATTTTTCTGCAATCTGATTTCCCGTTCTTGCACATCCATGCAACTTCTGCGATAATAGAAACATTCCTATATCAAATGAAGCTTTAAACCAGAAGATTTATCGGACAGAATATTTACATAAAGAGGAGACTTTCAAATGATCGAGCCAAACCAGCTTCTTCAGACATATATCCGCCAGTACCAGGCGGCAAGCAAGAAAAAAAGAAAGACCAGTTCCCGCCCCCGCGATCTGGGCGAGCGGACCAACCGGCTGTTTAAAACACTGAAACGCACCAAACCGACACAGGTCACCAGCCTCTCGCTGGTGGAATGGCACCGCCAGATCAAAAATCTGGCTTATTTTGCGTACCGTTCGCACAACGATGCTGTCACAAAGCTCATTGAAACCAGCCTGCTGCCACAACTCATCCGCCTGGATGAGGCAATGTTTCTGCCCGCCCAGCGTGATGATATTTCCGTGGATTTTCTGAATTATCTGGAAACAGAATTGGATGGTCAGCTCTGCACGCAGACACTTCTGGAGCTTTACCAGATCTATAAGCGCTACGTCATCCAGTATAAAATCATGGATCTCGTCCCATCCCGCCCAGAGCTGGAATTTCCGGAGACTATGGCGATGAACCGCCGTTTCATTCTCCACATCGGACCGACCAACAGCGGCAAAACATTTCACGCGCTGGAACGCTTAAAAACAGCGAAAAAGGGCACTTACCTCGGTCCGCTGCGCCTTCTGGCGCTTGAGGTATATGAAAAAATGCACGACTGCGGCGTTCCCAGCACCATGCTGACCGGTCAGGAGTGTATCGCCGACGATGACAGCCGGATCACAGCTTCGACGATCGAGATGGCAGATTTCTCGGAGGAATACGATATTGCCGTGATTGATGAGGCACAGCTGACCGCCGATCCAGACCGCGGGCATTGCTGGACAAAGGCGATTCTGGGGCTGAAAGCTCACGAAATCCATGTCTGCATGAGTCCCGCCGCTGAATCTGCTGTCACACACCTGATCCATCTGTGCGGCGACAGCCTTGCCATCTGCCGGTATCAGCGCAAAACTGCGCTCATCTGTGAGGACACGCCATTTTCCTTCCCGGAAAGTGTTCTTCCCGGCGATGCACTCGTCGTATTTTCCAAAAAATCTGTGCTGGATGTGGCGGGACGTCTGGAAGAAGAAGGTATCAAGGCAAGTGTTATATACGGAAGCCTGCCGCCGGAGATCCGCCGACGCCAGATGCAGCTTTTTACCAGCGGCAAAACCAAGGTGGTCGTCGCCACCGACGCGATCGGCATGGGACTCAACCTGCCTGTCCGGCGTATCGTATTCGTCCAGACCCAGAAATTTGACGGTACCACCCGGCGCGGTCTGACCGTACCGGAGATCAAGCAGATCGCCGGGCGCGCCGGACGCTTCGGACTCTTTGACACCGGCTACGTCAATGCGATGGGGCAGGAATCCCTCGATTATATCCGGGAACAGCTTACTCCGGAGGAAGAACCGATCGAAAAAGTCAGCCTCGGTTTCCCGCAGATTCTCCTCGATCTGGACGAGCCGCTGGACGTTATCATCAAAGTCTGGAAATCCGTTGAGCCGACGCCTCCGTTTGAAAAGGTCAGCGTCGATGAGATTTTAAGCCTTTATGCGCAGGCAGAACGCTACAGAAACGATATCTACGGATTCGATGACAAACGGATTCTCTACCGCATGATCAGCTGTCCCATCGATATCAAGGATCATCAGGTTGTCCTGCAATGGCTGCGCTATTGCAAGGATTACCCGGCGGACAAGCGCCTGAAACACCCGGACAAAGGCGCCGGCTCCAAGCTGGGGCTGCAGAAATACGAAACATATTACCGCAAGCTCGACCTCTACTACCAGTTCTCCCACCGTTTTGACAAGATCATCGACGAGGACTGGCTCGAACAAGAACGCAGCCGCACTGAAGGCACGATCATGCAGTATTTGTCCAAGGGCAAAAAAAGCTACATCGCCCGCTGCCAGCGCTGCGGACGGATGCTGCCGGTTGGATATCCGTTTAAGATTTGTGATCCGTGTTTTCGTCACAGTTCCATTATCGCTTAGCCCCTGATTTTACCGTTTTACGTTCCGGCTGTTCAACACCACCAATGCCGTAAAAATCAAAAGAATGCCCAGCACATTTTCAACCCGCAGCATTTCTCCAAATACCACAATCCCAGCCACAGCTGCCACCATCGGCTCAGCAAACGCCAGAACCGAGGCTTTTCCTGCCTCCATCTGGCGGAGTCCCAGTGTGTAGCTTACAAACGGAAAAAAGGTAGATACAAGTCCCAGCGCCAGCCCTTTGCCAAGAAGCGCCGGAGAGGTCATCAAGCTCGAAAACACCTCCGGTAATTTTACAAAGGGAATCAGGCTGATGGTTACAGCCATAAAAAAAGCTTTATTCTGAGGTGATGATATGATAACGGAAGATGCCATGACGACATGGGGGATACTGTTTCGGGGCAGCGCATGACGCGCTGCCTATTTTTTCGAATTTATGCTATAATACAGAAAGAGGGAATCAAATTTTAGGAAAACAAGGAGAATTTCAATATGTATGATGTGTTAATTATCGGCGCCGGTCCCGGCGGTATCTTTTCTGCCTATGAGCTGATGGAACGTAAACCGGATTTAAAGATCGCTGTTTTTGAGGTAGGACATCCGCTGGAGCACCGTAAATGTCCCATTGATGGTGATAAAATCAAGTCCTGTATTCACTGCAAATGCTGCTCCATCATGAGCGGATTCGGCGGAGCCGGTGCATTTTCTGATGGAAAATACAACATTACCAATGATTTCGGCGGCACTCTCTATGAGTATATCGGAAAAAAGACAGCCATTGAACTGATGGAATATGTGGATGGAATCAATCTCCGTTTTGGCGGGGAGGGCACGAAGCTGTATTCCACTGCGGGAACAAAATTTAAGAAAACCTGTATGCAGCACGGCCTGCATCTTCTGGATGCTTCGGTCCGCCATCTGGGTACGGATATTAATTATATTGTTCTGGAGCACCTCTATGATCATCTGAAGAATAAGGTGGATTTCTATTTTGACTGTGCCATCGAAACCGTGGAGAAAACCGAGAAGGGTTACAAGGTTTACAGCGATGATACAACCTTTGAGGGTACGAAATGTATCATTTCCGCCGGACGAAGCGGCAGTAAGTGGATGCAGAAGGTATGCAAGGATCTGGATATCCATACGAATTCCAACCGCGTGGATCTGGGGGTCCGGGTTGAGCTGCCGGCTGAGATCTTTTCGGATCTTACGGATGAACTCTATGAGAGCAAGATCGTGTATCGCACGGAAAAATACGAGGATTACGTGCGCACCTTCTGTATGAATCCCAAGGGAGCTGTGGTAAATGAGAATACCAACGGCATCGTAACGGTAAATGGCCACAGCTACGAGGATCCTGCAAAGCAGACCCATAACACGAACTTTGCCCTTCTGGTAGCGAAACATTTTTCAGAGCCCTTCAAGAATTCCAATGAATATGGAGAAAGTATTGCAAAACTCAGCAACATGCTGGGCGGTGGTGTAATTGTGCAGCGTTTTGGAGACCTGATCCGCGGAAAAAGAAGCACGCAGCAGCGAATCAATGAATCTTTTACGGTTCCAACCCTCAATGCGGCTGCCGGTGATCTGAGCCTGGTTCTCCCGAAGCGGATTCTGGACGGTATTATCGAGATGATTTATGCCCTGGATAAGGTGGCACCGGGTACGGCGAATGATGACACTCTTCTCTATGGAGTGGAGGTAAAATTCTACAACATGGAGGTGGAAGTGGATCACAACCTGATGACCTGTCATGATGGACTCTACGTCATCGGTGACGGCAGCGGTATTACCCATTCTCTTTCCCATGCATCTGCCAGTGGTGTCTATGTGGCACGGCAGATCGCGGAGGCAATTTAATAATAAACGATCAAAAATGGATAAGATGCAGCCCCTATCATCTGCCATCTTATCCATCTCATTTCACTTCTTTATCTTATCAACATCTCATTCAGATGCAATTTCCTTGATTCCCACTCAGATCTCCAACTTCCGAAACAACGCATACAATTCTTCTGCCTCGTCCATCGAAGGTTTCCATCCATATTGTTTTAAATCGACGCGGTCACCGTCCTCGGTGAAGTCCACCCGTATTCCATCCTGTTCCAGCAGTTTTTTCTGCTGTCCCGGATAGTCGAACGCCGCTGCGCCGCTTAGAAAGCCCTTGGAATTAATCACCCTGAATGCCGGGACATCGCCCAGGCGGTTGGTGCGGAGCGCATATCCCACCTGACGGGAATGGCGCGGTGCACCGCACAGGAGCGCGATCTGACCGTAGGTCGTCACGCAGCCGTCCGGAATGCGCCTAAATACTTCTTCCATTCTTCGATAGATGTCCATAATTATTTTCCCAGCACCTCGTCCGCATGGTCAAGTGCTGCCTCGATATTCGGGCAGAAATGATCGCGTCCGACCATATCCACAAATCCTGCTTTCTCCATCACGTGCATCGGCTGCTCGTTGACATGGGACAAAATCAATGTGACGCCGTTCTTCTGGCAGCGCTCATAGAGGGCAACCATCGAATTCATCGCTGTACTGTCAACTGCCGGAACAGCACGCATACGAAGAACCAGGCATTTCGTCTCCTCGCGGGTTTCAATCTGGTTGATGCGGTCTGCTGCACCGAAGAACAGAGGTCCTGTAATCTCATAAACAGCCAGTTCTCTCGGGATCTCCCGCAGACGTGCCTGTTCTTTCATGGCTGCTTCTTCATCTTCTGTAGCTGCCGCTAAGAGCTGTGCCTCTTCCACTGAAAGCTCTTTTCCGGCTTTTTTCGCTTTTCTTACTTCCTGCTCTTTGCGCTTCTGCTCCTCTACTTCTTCGACATAGAGCCAGCTTCTGACGCCCGTCTCATCGCTCATCCGCTTCATAAACAGCAGGCAGGATAACAGCATACCGATCTCGATCGCTACAACCAGATCGAAGATAACGGTTAAGAAGAAGGTCAGCACCAGAACCGCAATATCACTCTTCGGAGCCGTCTTGGTCAGACGGACGAAGGTTCTCCACTGACACATATTGTAGGCAACCATAAACAGGATTGCCGCGATGGTCGGCATCGGGATCCAGCTTGCACACGGCATCAGAACTACCAGAATCAGAAGCAGGACAACCGCATGAACCATGCCTGCAACCGGGGTACGGCCGCCATTTTTGACATTGGCTGCGGTACGCGCAATCGCGCCCGTCGCCGGAATACCGCCAAACAGGGCGGAAACAATATTACCCGCGCCCTGTGCCACCAGCTCCGTGTTGGAACGGTGTTTTCCGCCGATCATGCCGTCCGCTACCACGCAGGAAAGCAGAGACTCAATCGCCGCCAGAACTGCAATCGTAAACGCATCCGACAGGGAACCCCGAATCACATCGTAGCTAAACACCGGCAGACGGAACGCCGGAAGCTTGTTGCTGACCGTGTAAAGGTCGCCGATCGTATTCACATGCAGCGGCAGGAATTTTACCATTAAAATACCTGCAATAACCGCTACCAGCGATCCCGGAATTTTTTCCGTGATCATCGGCATCACAATCAGAATCGCCAGACACACCACGCCGACGATAATCGCGTGCAGGTTGACACTTCCGAATCCAGCTGCGAACGCTTTCAGCTTCTGCATCGTCTCGATCGTCTCCATGCCTGTCGGATAGGTTACGCCAAAGAAATCCTTCAACTGACCGATGACGATCGTCACCGCGATACCGGAGGTAAAGCCGGTCGTGATTGTAAACGGAATAAACTTAATCAGTGAACCAAAATGGCAGAATCCCATGATAACCAGGATAATACCTGCCATGATCGTCGCAACTGCCAGCCCTTCCACGCCGCTCTTCGCCACGATACCTGCCACGATCGTTGCAAATGCCGCCGTTGGACCTGCAATCTGTACCTGGCTGCCCCCTAAAAATGAAATCACAAATCCGGCTGCAATCGCCGTGTAGATACCCTGTTCCGGACCTACCCCAGAAGCCAGCGCCAGCGCGATCGAAAGCGGCAGCGCGATGATCGCTACGATGATACCCGCTACCACATCTGACATCAGCTGTGCGCCGGAATACTTCTTCAATGTTGTAAACAACATTGGACGTACTTTTTCCATACCCCAAACTCTCCCTTTTTCTTCCCAATTTAAATAAAAAGTAATTGCCAGCCCTAAAAAGAACCGACAATTACCTATTATACAGCAAAATAAGGGTGTGTCCAGTTTTTTCGAAGTTTTAACACAGGAATGCTTCCGACTTGTTACTGGGCACATAAGCGTAAACAGTAACTCTGACTTCTAGATAAGCAGTTGTTAAATTTCTTGGTTGTGATTTTTTTGTCAAAATGACGGATTTGTAAAATTTCTGTCACAAACTTCCGGCTATTTTTTCGATTGACTTTCCTTTAAAAAAGTCTATAATTCGTACTTGTAAAAAGCATTGAGCAGGACACGATTTCCAATTCTCCACGTTTTCAGAGAGCTGCCGGGCGATGAAAGACAGTAACGCCGATGGAAATTATCCCCTGTGAGCTGATCGGACAAACGCATGCAGGATACCAATAGTCCGGTTCGGATTCCTACCGTTAAAGAGGAACATATTCAGAATGATGGATATGGCTGAGAGATCGGCTTTACAGCCGGTAAAAGAAGTGGTACCGCGGATGCTTATGCCTCCGTCTTCTTGAACTTTTAAAAGTTTCAGGAGGACGGAGGCTTTTTTGTTTCCCCGCTCCCGAAACTCCGGCAAACTGCCGGGACACTAAAAACCATTTGACCTATGGGAATGGAGGTATCTTTATGAACACATTAGTTATCGTAGTTATCGCAGCCTGTTGTCTGGCGGCTGGTTATCTGCTCTACGGCAGATGGCTCGCCCATAAATGGGGCATTGATCCAAACGCCAAAACACCGGCTGTCACAAAAGAAGATGGTCAGGACTATGTTCCGACCGATGGCTGGGTTGTATTTGCCCACCAGTTTTCATCCATCGCCGGTGCCGGTCCTGTCACCGGTGCTATTCAGGCAGCTGTCTTTGGATGGGTTCCGGTCTTTCTCTGGATCATCCTCGGCGGCATCTTCTTCGGCGCTGTTACCGATTTTGGTGCCCTGTACGCCAGCGTTAAAAATGAAGGCAAATCGATGGGACTTCTGATTGAACAGTACATTGGCAAAACCGGTAAAAAGCTGTTCCTTCTGTTCTGCTGGCTCTTTACTTTAATTGTAACCGCCGCTTTTGCCGACATGGTTGCTGGTACATTCAATGCATATGAGACGGTAGACGGCGTGACCAGCTTATCCGCCGCCGCAACTGTCAACGGCGCAGCCGGAAGCATTTCCCTTCTGTTCATTGCCTTTGCCGTTGTATTTGGACTGATTCAGAAAAAGGCTCAGTTCCATGGCTGGAAACAGACCTTGCTCGGACTTGTCTGCACGGTAGCTGCTTTCGTCATCGGCATGAACTGCCCGCTCATTACCACCAAGGCGAACTGGTCCTACATGGTATTCGCTTACATTTTCCTCGCAGCCGTTCTTCCGATGTGGCTTTTGATGGAACCGCGTGACCTGATGACAACCTTTATGTTTGCCGGTATGATTATCGGTGCCGTCGTTGGACTGCTTGTCGCACATCCGGCAATGAACCTGGCGCCTTACACTGGTTTCCACAATGAGAAATCCGGTGACCTGTTCCCGATTTTGTTTGTAACCGTTGCCTGCGGCGCCGTATCCGGTTTCCACAGCCTGGTTTCCTCGGGTACTTCCTCCAAGGCAATCACCAATGAAAAGGATATGCCGAAAGTTGGCTTCGGCGCTATGCTTTTGGAAAGTTTACTGGCTGTCCTGGCTCTGTGCGTTGCCGGTGCTGCCGCTTCCGCTGATGGCACGCCTGCAGCCGGTACTCCGTTTGCTATCTTCTCCTCCGGTGTTGCCGGATTCCTGGAGATGTTCGGAATCCCGGTTTACGCTGCCCAGTGCTTTATGACGATGTGCGTCTCCGCACTTGCCCTGACAAGCCTGGATTCCGTTGCACGTATCGGACGTATGTCCTTCCAGGAGCTGTTCAGTATCGATGACATGGAACACGCCGAAGGATGGAGAAAACTTCTCTGCAACAAATATTTTGCAACTGTTATCACCTTGGTATGCGGCTACATTTTAACCCAGATTGGCTACTCCAACATCTGGCCGCTGTTTGGCAGCGCCAACCAGCTGTTAAGCGCTCTGGTTCTCATCACCCTGTGCGTCTTCTTACGCGTCACCGGCCGCGAAAACCGCACGCTGCTGGTTCCGCTGGTTGTTATGCTGTGCGTTACCTTCACCGCACTCGTTGAGCGCTGCATCGCACTGGTAAAGGCTTACAATGCCGGAACCGCTGTCTTTATGGTAGAAGGACTGCAGCTTATCATCGCGGTTCTGCTGATGGTTCTGGGTGTCATTATTGTGGTTCATTCCGGTAAAGTACTGTTTTCGAAATCGACTGCTTCGAAGACAGAAAACGATAAAAGATCTGAAATGAATAAACCGGCGCATTGCTAATGATTTCATCAAAATCAAATTATAACCCGACTATAGGTGCCAAAAAGGGAGTCTCTCGCTCACGAAACGAGACTCCCTTTTTTGGTATTTTTAATTCTATTGATAACCACTCTGCTGCTATATGATGCCAACTCTTCACTTCTGAATCTTTCTCACCGCGAATAATTGGCACTTTTGTTACTGTTCACGCATACGTGCCCAATAACGCACTTTTTTCTATTCTTTCATCTTTTCTCAAATTTCTCTGGTATTTCCCCTGCATTTCGTCTATAATAGGAAGCAAATTTTTCAACCGAGCACAGCGCTGACAGGCGTTGTATCAGACAGGAGGAGACATGGATATTGTATGTTTAGATCTAGAAGGTGTATTAGTGCCGGAAATCTGGATCGCATTTGCTGAAGAAACCGGAATCCCAGAGTTAAAACGCACCACCCGCGATGAGCCGGATTATAACAAACTGATGAATTACCGTTTAAACATCCTGCGCGAGCACGGACTGGGACTCAAGGAAATTCAGGAAACGATCTCTAAAATTGATCCGCTTCCGGGCGCAAGGGAGTTTTTAGACAAATTAAAAGAAATCACTCAGGTAATCATCATCAGCGATACCTTCTCCCAGTTTGCCGGACCTCTGATGAAGAAACTTGGCTATCCGACCATCTTCTGCAACTCTCTGGTTGTCAGCGAAAATGGTGAGATTACCGATTTTAAGATGCGCTGTGAGAAATCCAAATATACAACCGTCAAAGCACTCCAGTCCTGCGGCTTCGAGACGATCGCCAGCGGCGACAGCCACAACGACCTCGCCATGATTGAGGCAAGCAAGGCGGGCTTCCTCTTCCGCACGACGGAGGAGATCAAGGCAGAATATCCGCAGATTCCGGCTTATGAGACGTATGATGAGCTGTTAGAAGCGATTAAAAAGGTATTAGCGTAAACATTCCGTATTTTCATAATTGCATATGCAATCGTAAAAGCAGCCCCCGGAATCCACACTCCGGGAGCTGCTTTTCAATCGTTTATCCTCTCAAATGTTCACTGATTATTTTTCAATAAATAACTGTTTTACATCAAATGCCTCGTCGATCATGCCGGATTCATACATGAAATCAGCGGTCTTCTGGAAGCCTTCTTTGTCATCATCTGTGATCTCGGTAGAGAAATCATAGAGATCGTACATGCTTTTGACTGCATCGGTGTCCAGATCCAGCTCATCGGCTACGATCTGCATCGTCTCATCCGGTTTTTCTTCCATGAAATCAGCAATCTCGGTCTGTGCTTCTTCCAGCTTCTCGATGATCTCCGGGTGCTCGTCATAGAATTTCTGTGTCACTGCCACTGCAATGATCGCCTTAATCAGGCCTTCGCCGTCGGCTACCAGGTGGTAACCCTGCTTCCCTGCATTGTAAGCAGTTGCGCCAGCAACCAGAGCCACGTCTACACTGCCGCCGTCCAGACCTGCTTTTGCATCCGGGATCGACATATTGACATAGTTGACATCGTCGATCGTCATGCCAGCCGTTGCCAGATAGGAAACGAGAAGCTCATGCAGGTTGGTTCCGGTCGGTCCTGCGATTGTCTTTCCTCTCAGGCTTTCCGGCGTCGTCAGGGACTCATCCTTAGAATACATACAGAATGCCTTCGGAGAACGGCTGTACATATTTAATACCTTGATATCCGCTCCATTTGCTGCAGACAGAATCACCGAAGTACCGCCAACCGCATACAAAACCTGCACATCGCCGGAAGCCAGCGCCTGTGTCTGATCTGCCCCGGAGGTCAGCTCCGCATAATCAACCTCAATCCCCATATCGCCAAATGTTTTTTCAAAAATACCCTGATTTTTCTCGATGATCGTCGGCACATTGAGCGGAGAAGTTACATACGTAAAGGTCAGCTTATCCAGATCAGATTCTTTCGCTGTCTCCTCCTCGGCTGCCGCCTCCTCTGCGCTGGTTTCTGCCTCTGCCTGCGTGCTCTCAGCCGCATCTTTTGTACCGGAGCAGCCTGCCAGGGAAGCTGCGGTAAGGCAGAGTGCCATTCCCATTGCCATCCATCGTTTCATCATAATCGTTCCTCCTCTAAATAAAATGTAAATTATTTATAATATCCCTTTTCAGGGTTATCATCTCATCCTCCAAAAGATTCCTCTCTTCCTGCGGCGCCTTGACCTCATAGAGCGCCTTGACCATGCCCTTTTCAATGACCGCAATCTGGCTTCCCAGAATCAGTGCCTCATCGATACTGTGCGTCACAAACAGAATGCTCGCACTGCGCTCCTGCTGGACGCGCAGAAGCTCTTTCTGCATCTGTTCCCTTGTAAAATAGTCAAGCGCGGCAAACGGCTCATCCATCATGATAAAGGTCGGCTCATACGCCAGCGCCCGCGCGATCGCCGCCCGCTGCTGCATTCCGCCGGAGAGCTGTGCCGGATATGCTTTTTCAAATCCAGATAATCCGACCGTGCGGATAACCGCTTCTATTTTCGCCGGATCTGTCTCCTTTTTTGAAAGCCCGAACACCACATTTTCCCAGACGGTCAACCACGGCATGAGGCGCGGTTCCTGAAAGACAAATGCCGTCTTGTGGGCGCTCTCCCAGCGGATCTCTCCGCTGTCCGCCGTCTCCAGTCCTCCGGTCAGCCGCAGAAGCGTCGTTTTCCCACATCCGCTCTGCCCCAGAATCACGGTGATTCTCCCCGTCGGAAGCGACAGGTTGATCCCGTTTAAAACGGGAATCTCCCGGTTATCCACCCGGTATGTTTTATGAATATCAATCAGTTCAATTCCAGCCATTTTCCCCGGATCCTTTCAGCACAAATCCTATCATCCATCCAAACAGGCGGTCCGTCACATATCCGACTGCCCCGATCGCCAGAATCCCCACGATCACCTTGTCGGTCCGCGACATCTGCTGTGCAAATAAAATCATATGTCCAAGCCCGGTGGACGCCGCCACCATCTCCGCACCGATAATGGCGCGCCAGCTATAGCCAAGCCCGATCCGCATTCCGACCAGAATATCTGCCATCGCATAGGGCAGAATGATGCGGAAAAATTTGCGGCGCTTCGAGTAGCCGAACATATCGCCCACTTCCAGAAGTTTCGAATCGCACCCGGTAAATCCCTTCACGATATTTAAGTACATCGGGAAAAATGACGCCAGCACAATAATCACCGTCTTCGTCATCTCTCCGATTCCGCACCAGAGAATCAGCAGCGGAATCATGCTGAGCGGCGGGACATTGCGGAAAAACTGCACAATATACTCATAGTAAACGCTGCTGCCCGGAAACAGCGCCCGGAACATTCCCAGCACAAAGGCAAACAGGAACGCAATCGCAAATCCCTTCATGACACGCAGGAAACTGATTGAAATATCCCCCCACAGCTCCCCGGTTTTCACCATTTTTAAAAAGCTCGTCCACACCCGCGCCGGGGACGGCAGCACATACGCACTGACCATCTCCATGCGGCAGACCAAATACCAGATCAGAAATACCGCTCCGATTCCCAGCGCCGGACCGAAATATTTCTGCCAATTATCCTTGAATTTCTTCGTTTCTTTCATTCTTCCCATTCTTTTGCCGCAATTCATGCATTTTCCGCTTCCTCAAGCGTTTTCCATGAACCGCAGATTTCTCTCACTCTGTCTGCACGCCATCCCCGTGATGGCATCCATCCTTACAATACAAAAGTTCCAGCAGATCCGCCTGCTTCCAGCTTCCGCTCTCCACATATGCCCGGATTTTCTCCGGACTGCTGACACTCTCTACCTTCGCCGCCTGTCCATCTTTCCGGCAGATTCCCGCAAAATACCCCGGCGGAATCGGGCTGTCTTCGATCGCCCGGACGCGCACCTCACCGCCTGCCAGACGATTCCATGCGATAAACCGCGTATTCTCAAGTCCCAGCGAATTTCCAAGCACCGCAAGACTCTGGCATGGCGTCGTGATGATCTTCTCCCCATCCGCCAGATCCGGACGCGTGCTTAATTCCCGCGCACAGTGAAGTAAAATCGGCTCGATCGGGGCAACTTTCAGGTTTTCAATTCCAGATTCGTTTTCCGGCTCCTTCTGTATCTCTTCAAGCAGCCGAACCGCCTCCGGACAGCGCGCATCCGCAAGCGTCACGCCCGCCCGCAGACTAGCTTCATATCTTTCCCGGACGATCCGTCCCCAATCGCCCCGGCACTCGACCCGCGTCAGACCATGCCGTTCTAAAAAACGCTTCAGCGAATCTTCCTCACACATCCCGGCAGAAACCGGATTTATCCACAAATACTGCATTGTTTCTCCACTCTATCCAATCAGGCTGCCTAGCTTTCACACCTATGCACCTAGTTTACTTCGTTTTCACGTTCCCTGCAAGTTAGTTTTTTCTAACTAGCTTATCATAGCAAAAAATCGATATATTGTCCAGTTTTGATTGTAAACTTTTACAATTTTATAAGTTGACACTAGCCGGTAAAAATGATAAAATCGGTTTTAATGATTCCTATTTTCATACATCTTTAATAGGTTTTGCTCCGAACGGATTCCTGTTTTTATTGAATCCTATAAAAAAAGCAGGCGGACAGGGCATCAAGGATACAATTCAGGCGATCGAAAATGCCGGATATACCTATGAGATCGAGTCGGATGACCGTGAAGAATAATGGGACGCATTTTTCTATAAAAAAGGTTTTAACCAATTCTCGCACTTTCCGTGAAAATCGGCTAAAACCATTTTTCATTACAGCATATTAATAAACCCGGTCGATACCAGGAAAAGAACCAGCATGACAGCCGGCACAATATACCGGATTAAGAAGCTGTACATACCTGCTCTTGAAAAATGTTCCCCATTTTTCTCGACTTCTTCCACGATCCACTTCGGTCCGACCACCCATCCGATCAGGATGCTGGTTAAGAAGGAAATGATCGGCATAAGGAAGCTGTTGCTGATATAATCCATCACATCAAGCAGCTGTCCGGTGGAACCGTTCGGCAGCTTCAACTCAAAATACAGAACATTGTAGCCCAGACAAATGAGAACCGCCGTGATCAGGGAATAGATTCCGACCATCACACACATCTGTTTTCTCGTCTTTCCAAACACTTCCATGCAGTTGGCAACCAGCGTTTCCATGACAGAAACGCAGGATGTCAGCGCCGCAAAGCCAAGCATCAGGAAAAATGCAAGTCCCACGATATGACCGGCGCCGCCCATCGCCTGAAATACCTTTGGAAGCGAAATAAAGGTCAGACTCGGACCGGACGCCATGCCGTCGCGTCCTAAAAATACAAAGACCGCCGGAATAATCATCATACCGGACAGAAGCGCCACACCTGTATCAAAAAATTCAATCTGGTTGGTCGCCTTGTTCAAATCGATCTCATCTTTGACATAAGAACCATATGTTACCATAATTCCCATCGACACACTCAGTGAGAAAAAGAGCTGGCTCATCGCATCCAGCAGTACTTCCAGAAATCCTTTTACCGTCAGTCCCGTAAAATCCGGGCGCACGTAGACGAGGAATCCCTGTATTCCCGTCCGGACCGTCCCATCCGCGTCCGTGTAGGAAAGCGTCAGTGAAAAAATCGCGATTCCGATGACTAACAGGATCAGTCCCGGCATGATAAAACAGGAAAATTTCTCAATTCCCTTCTCCACACCTCTGTATACAACCCAGATTGTGAGCGCCAGAAAGATTCCCGTGAAAATCAGCGGCGCATTCTTTTCCGTGATAAACGATGTAAAATATCCGTCCTCCGCCACATCCCTGCCGGATGTCGTCAAATACTCAAAGAAATATTTCGTGATCCATCCGCCGATGACCGAATAATACGTCATAATTAACATCGGAACCAGAAACGTCAGGTATCCGACAAATTTCCACTTCGGATGCAGCGTTCCAAACGCCTGCAGCGCATTCTCCTTCGTTCTTCTGCCGATCGCCACATCCGTCGTCAGAAGTACAAATCCAAATGTCGCCACCAGCACCAGATACACCAGCAGGAACAGTCCGCCTCCGTCTTTCGCACATAAATACGGAAAACGCCAGATATTTCCTACACCGACGGCACTTCCGGCTGCTGCCAGCACAAACCCCAGCGAACCGCTGAAGCTGTTTTTCTTTTTTGCCATTTACTTATAACCCCCGTGATTGTAACTTTTATGTCCGTCTCCCGAGGACATAGACAGCTTCTATTCTACCTGTTTTTATTAGAATTACAAGTATCTGCCGGCAATTTTCTCCTCAAATTTCTCCCCCTCCCGCTTTTCTTCCCAGCCGCCCCATCGTTACTGTTCACGCATCATGCCCAGTAACGGAATTTGCCGTGGCTTCGCATTTAATTTATTTTTCCCCCCTTCATCTCTACTTGCCTGCCTTATCATCTTCTGCTAAAATTAAAAAGACAAAAACAGGAATTTTCCCATGGAATGAGGCATATACACAATGAACAGCAATCAAACATTCCCGCGTCTTTGCCGGGTTTTAGAAATATACGAAGCCGATTTTGGCTGTGAAGAACGCCCGGACGGACAGGAAACGATGGTCTGTGTCCGTCTGCTGGACACAACTGAAAATGCAAACCTCTCAGAGCATCCAGAATACACGATACGCACCGCGGATCAGGCACTCTATGATGCCGGAATCGATGAGTGCGATCGCGTCTGGTTTGACCCGGAATCCGGGCAGATTGAGAAAGCGGCTGAATCACACTAAAATATAAAGAGGTTACAAAGGAATATCAAAATGGAACCATTTTACTATAATCACATGAACAAGAACCAGCAAGCCGCCTACCGCGCCATGCAGCAGGGGCTTACCAATCTCTCCGACGAATTTCAGATTCCGCGCCTGGAGGGAAAGGATTTAAGCAATGTATTTTTTGAACTGCGGCTCGATCACCCGGAGATTTTCTGGGCTTCCGGCTTTAAATATAAGTATTACCCAGATTCCCCGAATCTGATCCTGATACCGGAATACCTCTTTGACAAGGGCAAGATCCGCGAACATCAGAAAGCGATGGGCGCCCGCGTCGAAAAACTTGCCCGCCCAGCAATGAAGCTGACTGAACTGGAAAAAGAACGCTATATCCACGATTTTATCTGCGAACACGTTCACTATGACAAATTAAAAAAGCCCTACTCCCATGAGATCATCGGACCTCTGGGACAGGGCGTCGGCGTCTGCGAGGGCATCGCCAAATCGGTCAAAATTCTTTGTGATACGCTCGGCATCTGGTGCATGATCGCGCTCTGCGGCAATAACCCTGAAAAGGGCATCAAATACCGCCATACCTGGAACATCGTCAAGATCGGGAAAACGTACTACCATCTGGACGCTACCTTCGACAACAGTCTCGGCAAATGTCTCCAGACCGGCGAGGAAATCCGCTACGATTACTTCAATCTCGACGACAAGGCGATCTTCCGCGACCACGAACCGCTCATCGCCCCGGCGCCTGCCTGCACGGACAGCGATCATTTCTACTACAAAGAAAAGAAGCTTTCCTTTACCAAACAGGAGGACGTTTACAAGCGCTCCTTACAGGCGGCCAAAAAAGGAAAAACACTGACGTTTCACTGGCGCGGCGGCTATCTGACAAAGGAAGTTCTGCGTGAACTGCTCGACCTAATCGAAAAAGCCGGAAAAGAACGGCAGAAAACAGCTCTCATTAAGCTTAACTGGCCGCAGGCAGTTCTGCGCGTCCGCTACACCGATGAGGCCATCCAGCCGATTGTCACCATGGAGGAAGCCAATGAAGGGGAAGAAAACCCGGAAGGCACAGCGTCTTTATAGTTCGCTGTGCTTTTCCGCGGAGCATTTTTGTGTCATAGGACGAAGTTTCCTATGACATGAAGATTCTAACAATCATAGGGATCATCTTCCAAAACCAGATCCTGATGTTTATCAAAGCTGCCTGCCAAAGGAGCTTATCCAGAAAGTTTTACGCTGTTTTTTTGCTATACGTCAATGATTAGGATGAAATTTCTTAGAATTTTTCTCAAAGGAACTATTGCTATAGTCTCTCTTTTACTTCCATAACTGGGCACACACCAACTCCAGTACACTTCCCGCGATACATCTCGCCTTGTCCGAGATCAGAAAACAGTTGGAAAGTTCCTCTTTTCTCGGATCGACATCTGCTACCTTGAAATGTTCCGTCACCCGATAACCATCCCGCAAAAGACCTCGCAGAATGCCCGTGATCTGTGTCTGAACCAGAAGTTTCGTTCCGTCCTCCTGCCAAATCTCCGCGATCGTGTCCCCGGCTTCAACGATATCACCGATCACACGCACATTTTTGAAAATACCCGCTGCCTGCGCGTGAATCACCCGCTCTGCACCGTATCCGCCGATCACGCCCGGAATCCCCGTATTCGGGATTGCCGCACCCTCGCGGATAATTCGCCCCAGCCGGTGACCGCGCTTTGTCTCCACCACAACATCCACATCCTCACCCGCCGTAAAGCCCGGACCAAGTGCAATCGTGAGCGGTGCCATATCCCGGCGGGTTCCAAGATTTCGCTTTGCCAGAATCGCATCGATCACAACAGCCGGTTTCAACGCTCCAATCGACACGCCTTTCGGATCAATCAAAATCGGCACGCTATTTTCCTGCCAGACCGCTTCTGCCTCCTCATATCGATCAATCCGGACAGCACGAAGCCCCTCGACCTCAGTTGTTTTTGTATAAACCGCCTCACACAGAGCTACCTGTCGCCGGATCGCCGCCGGATTTTCAATCTCCAGCACCAGCACCCGAAGCCCTGCCGCCCAGAGCCGATGAATCGTTCCAGTTGCCAGGTCACCGCCGCCGCGCACAATAATTAAATCATCTCGTTTCATGAGGATGCCTTCTCCTATCTCACTTTTGTTACTATTATTTCCATTACCTGTTTATGCAGCTTCTTCTTCAAATAATTCCTTTGATTGTGTTTTCTACTTTTAGAGTAATTCTTTTTACTGCCACACACACGACACCTTATCATAAACAGAAGTGTCTACCCGTCCGCTCCACTGCTCCCACTCTTCCGGACGCATCCGCCACGCAAGACCACAGCCGGCAGAAATCTCCCTCGGAAGTGGAATTAAACGTCCCGGAATGCCCGTTTCCATACATCGTTTTTCCCATTCCATCGCCGCCACAGTTGTCTGAAAGGACAGTACGATAAATGGATGTTTTTCTCTCATACTACCAATTTCTCCCCTACGCTTCCTCTGCCAGTGCCCGAACTGCTTCTGCTGCCCTCTCAATCTCCTCTTCCGTATTAAAATGCGAAAAACTGAACCGCACCACTCCCTGACCGACCGTTCCAAGCGCCCGGTGCATGAGCGGCGCACAGTGTGCCCCCGCGCGGACGCAGATGCCGTATTCCTCCCAGAGTGCATCCGCCACACGTGCCGAATCTTCCCCGGCAAGGTTGAGAGAGACGATCGGCGCATGACATTTTGCCGCCGGATCTCCATACACAATGATACCCGGAATTTCCTTCACCTGTTCGTAAAAACGGCGTGTTAAATCCCGCTCCCTTTTCTGCAATTTCTCGATCCCCTGATCCATCCGGTAACGGATGCCTGCTGCCAGCCCCGCCAGACCATGGACATTGAGCGTCCCGGCTTCGAGTGCCGTTGGCATTTCCTTCGGATGGTGTTCATCATAACTGTGAATGCCGCTGCCGCCAACCAGAAGTGGTTCCACCGAAAGTCCCGGCTTCACATACAGCCCGCCGGTTCCCTGTGGTCCCAGAAGCGCCTTATGCCCGGTAAAACAGAGCACGTCGATTCCGAGCTTCTGCACGGAAAACAATTCTTCCCCTGCAGTCTGCGACGCATCCACAATCAGAAGCAGTCCATTCCGTTTAACAAACGAAGAAATATAGGAAAGATCCGTCACATTTCCTGTCACGTTGGACGCGCCGGTAATTACCACCGCACGCGTCTCTGGGCGCAGACATGCTTCCAACTCTTCATATTTTAGATTTCCACGCGCATCCACACCCACAAAACTAAGCATCGCTCCCTGATCACGCAGACGATAAAGAGGGCGCAGCACCGAATTATGCTCACAGACCGTCGTGATCACGTGATCGCCCGGACGAATCAGCCCGGAAATGGCTATGTTCAGCGCCTCCGTTGCGTTTGCCGTAAAGGCAATCCGCGACGCATCTTCCGCATCAAACAATTCTGCTGCTGCCGCACGTGCCCCGTACACCAGTCTTGAAGCATGTAAGGTTGCCTCATGCGCGCCGCGCCCCGGATTTCCTGCGGTGCGAAGCGCCTCAAGGACTGCCTGTTCCACCTGCAGCGGCTTTTGACGCGAAGTCGCCGCATTGTCCATATAAATCATGGTTTTACCACATTTCCAGCGCCCAGCATTTTTTCAGCGATGACATACATGTTGGTTACACCGCCGACTGCCAGCTTCTCGGTCAGACCATAGAAATTCAGGCAGGTGCCGCAGGTCAGGATCTCCACACCTTCTGCCTCCAGTGTCTTCAGATCCTCCAGCATCGGAGATCCTTCACAGGTCAGACTGGCTCCGCCGTTATAGAAAAGAATGGTTTTCGGCAAGTTGTCCTGCTGGGTCAGGGCAAATGTAAATGCCTTCAAAAGCGTCTTTCCAAGTTCCTCACTGCCCTCGCCCATCTTATCATTGGCAATCACAACCACGGTATCGGTACGGCTGTCCGGAATACAGGCTTCGCATCCGGCTCCTGCCTGTGCTTTTTCCTCTTCTGTCTGTTCACCCACCGTAAAGATAACCTGATATTCCTGATCCGCCAGCTTCTTTGCACTGCTCTGATAGCCCTTCTGCTCTGCCATTTTCGTCAGATTCTGAACTGCAATCTCATTATCCACCAGCACTTCCACCTGTCCGGCACCCGAAAGTTCCTCTATCGCGTGTTTTGCCTTTACGACCGGAATCGGGCATGCGTCTCCTCTTGCATCTACTTTCTTCATTTCTGTTTCCTCCTATCCTCGTACAAAAATTTCAATCTCTCCCGGTTCCGTGATCGTTCCCACGATCCGCGCCGGAAGCCCGGCGTTCTGCAGCTCCTGTTCCAGTTTCTCCGCCTCATCCGGGGCAGCTGCCATCAGAAGTCCGCCGGAGGTCTGCGGGTCAAACAAGACCTCTTCCATTGAAAACGGTACATTTTCAAACTGCACCGCCGCCCCGACATGGTTGCGGTTTCTCTGTCCTGCCGCCGTGTATAAAAACGCATCTGCCGACTCACGTGCGCCCGGAAGCACCGGAATATGGTTCACATCAATCTCGCACGACAGCCCGCGCCCCATCATTTCATGCAGATGCCCCAGAAAACCAAACCCAGTCACATCTGTGCACGCGTGAACCGTGTACTTCCGGCTGATTTCCGCCGCTGTTTTATTGAGCGTCGTCATCGACTGTACCGCCCCGTCCATCTGCTCTTTTGTCACTTCTCCGACGCGGTTTGCCGAACAAATCAGCCCAACCCCCAATGCCTTTGTCAAAATCAGGCGGTCGCCCGGCTGTCCGGCATCATTGGCGTACAGCTTTTTCGGATTTACCAGTCCCGTCACGGACAAACCGTATTTCACGCCCGTGTCCGCGATCGAGTGACCGCCCGCGAGAATGCCGCCTGCTTCTGCCACCTTCTCCGCGCCGCCCTGTAAAATCTGTCCCAGAACATTCAAATCCATTGATTCCGGAAAACACACCAGATTCAGCGCCGTCTTGACCTCACCGCCCATCGCGTACACGTCGCTCAGCGCATTTGCCGCTGCAACCTGTCCAAAAATATACGGATCGTCCACCATCGGCGGGAAGAAATCAACCGTCTGCACCAGCGCCAGATCCTCCGTGACCTGATACACTGCCGCATCGTCCCGGCTGTCATATCCGACTAAAAGATTCGGATCCTTCTCGCCGCGCGGTAGTTTTTCCAAAATGCGGCTTAAAACACCGGCTCCCAGCTTTGCCGTACAGCCTCCGCCCGTACAAAATACGATATCCTTTTTCTCACTCATCTCTCTCACTCCTGATTTCGTTCTGGTCCTGAAAAGGAAGTTAAAATTCCCTGAATTCCGTAGCTATGTTTCAGGATATCCAGTACCTTTCTGCCATCCTCCCGGCGCTCCGACGTGTCCGCCTGGTTTAGAACCACAAAAAACGAACGCCCCGATATATCTTTTCTGGCACCGTTTTCGCTACCAAGAAGCCATGCCAGAAGTTCTGGGGTCAAAGACGTATCTTTCGAAATAGGCACTTCTTTGAGCAGCCTTTTTCCTTCTTTGGGATAAGCTGCGTCCCCATACTCGCACACATCCCTGTTCCACGCCTCAATCGCCAGTTCCGCCCGGAAGCACACCTCCCCCAGCGGACGATACAGGGCACTCAGCCCCGCGACCGCCAGCACGATATCGCTCTGCGGCAGTATCACCGGCTCATGCGCCGCCGGGAATTTACACGGAAGACATTTCGCGCCATCCGCCTCCAGAAATGTGATATCTGCATCCGAAATCCACTCGCTTCGAATCGCTTCTGGCAGAATTGTCAATTTTTCGTGTGGGGCTGGGGTTCCGGCTACGACGTAGGTTCCCTGCTGCCAGAGACGATCGCGCTCTTTTCCGGCATTCTCCCACGCGGTATTTTCACACACACATTTTATACCGACAGACGTTTTACACTCACTAGATTCACATTCTAGCGAAGCAGTCTTTTCTTCCTCATTTACCGCAATCCACGGCACATTTACCGGCTTCCGAATATGCGTCGTCGTCGTCGTCAGCACCCGCCATCCCTTCGCCGTGCAGTACGCCGACAGCGCATACAGAAGCGTCGTCTTTCCGCCTCCGCCAATCAGCGAGACCACGTGTCCTTTTTCACGTAAGAAAGGAAACTTCTGCTCCCAGTCCATCACCGCAGCTTCTCTTCCCATTCCTTCTCCCGAAATCCTGTTAAAACAGTATCTCCATCCACAATGACAGGGCGTTTTACCAACATCCCATTGGTGGCAAGCAGCTTCAACTGTTCGTCCTCGCTCATCTGCGGCAGCTTATCCTTTAACTGCATTTCCTTATATAGCATCCCGCTCGTATTGAAAAATTTCTTGATCGGCAGCCCGCTTCTCGCCTGCCACTTCTTCAATTCCTCATACGTCGGATTTTCCTCCACGATATGGCGCTCTGTATATGAAATTTCCTGTGCATCCAGCCATTTTTTCGCTTTCTGGCAGGTACTGCATTTTGGATAATAAATAAACAGCATCTTATTCCTCCTTTGTGAGCATGCTTGCTATTATACGGCACCTTCTATATTTAAATGCGACCGTTCTAAACAAAGCATTTTACCTTTTTAAATTACCTACGGAAATTATACCCAGACACCAGAAAGATTGCAAGGGATGCCTGAAAATGATACAATAATAATATCTGCAA
Organism: Clostridium sp. AF27-5AA; assembly: GCF_003478415.1. Classification (NCBI taxonomy): domain Bacteria; kingdom Bacillati; phylum Bacillota; class Clostridia; order Eubacteriales; family Clostridiaceae; genus Clostridium; species Clostridium sp. AF27-5AA. Next base: position 101,671 of record NZ_QUFH01000005.1, on the reverse strand, counting down.
CTATATTCAAGTCGAACGTCCGTGAGACTTGGCGCGTGATCCTGGTCAGCGAAGCTGACATATTCCTATCAGGATCACTGCGCATCCTCGCGGAGCGTTTATCTCAGTCGGAGACAAGGCTTCCACTGAGACAAATTTGCTATTACTCACCTCCTGAAGAGGTAGGAATCTTCTCGACTGAGATACCCCCCTCTTTTATACCAACAGGGAAACACATTCACCCAAAAATTATTATAAAAATATCCACTATGAAAGAAAAAATATTTAACATCATCCAGATCGGCGACAAGAGCAACCGTATCAGCCGTGCATTCGATATTTTCATCACCTTCACGATCATCTGCAATATCATTGTCACGTTTCTGGAAACATTCGATCAATTAACATCCTTCGGTGGTCTGTTTACCATGCTGGAACATGCCAGTGTCCTGATTTTCTGTATTGAATACGCGCTACGCATCTGGACTGCCGACTATCTCTATCCAGAAAAAACACCGGGACGCGCCCGGTTCTGCTTTCTCATTTCCTTTGATGGAGTGGTGGATCTGCTGACGATCATCCCTGTCTTTTTTCTGTCGGGCTTCATCATTTTCCGTATGCTGCGCGTGGCGCGGATTTTCCATCTGTTCCGGCTCAATGCGAAATATGACTCGTTCAACATCATTACCACCGTACTCTATGAAAAACGGAACCAGATCATTTCCTCTGTGTTTATCGTCATGGTGCTGATGCTGGCGAGCAGCATGTGCATGTATAGTGTCGAGCACAACGCTCAGCCGGATATTTTCCGCAATGCATTCAGCGGTATCTGGTGGAGTATGTCCACACTTCTGACCGTCGGTTACGGCGATATTTACCCGGTCACAACGCTTGGGCGCGTGATGGCGATCTGCATCGCCTACCTCGGAGTCGGTGCCGTCGCGATCCCAACCGGTATCATCAGCGCCGGTTTCGTCGAACAGTACCAGCGCAAGAGCAGCCTGTCCAGCATGAAGGACGCGGATATTCAGGAAATTGCCGAGGTTTTCGTCGATAAACGATATGCCGGAAAAACCATTGAAGAGATGGAAGAAGAGCAGAATATCAAGATATTTCTAGTGCTGCGCGATGATCTGTCGGTGCTTCCGCAGAAAAATATGGTTTTGAAATTAAATGATATTATGATTATACGAATAGAAAATGAAGCGTAATCAAACTTATCATCAAACATTTTTTGTGAACATTTTATGAACGTGAAAAAGAATGTGCCTTGGCACATTCTCGCGCCGAGCGCGGTCGCTTGCGACATGTTTCTGCTTCGCGCGAGTGCGCATCATTGGCACGTTAGTGCCTTTTTGTGTAATAGGGAATTCCAAGGAATTTCCTATTACACAAAAAGACTGCCGTCCAAAGTTTCTCTCTCTGGACAGCAGCCTTTTCTTTTCTTCAAAATCAGCTTCTCAGCTCAATTCCATACATCTTATTCAGCTGTTTCAGCACTTTCTTGACATATCCGTCAACGGTATCTGCCTTGAACGCCTCTTCCTTCGGAGTGAAGAGAACGGTAAATGCCATCGATTTCTTATCGGCTGCGATCTGTCTGCCCTCGTATACGTCGAACAGGCTAACATCCTTGACGTAAGCACAAGCCTCGCGGATACAGCCCTCAACCTGTCCGCAGGTGATGTCTTTGTCCATAACCAGCGCCAGATCACGTTTTTCCTCCGGGAATTTTGGAAGCGGCTCAAATACTTTGGCTTTTCCATACCATTTCTCCAGCGCTTTCATGCTGATCTCCAACACATACGCATCTTCGCGCATTGCCTCTTCCTTCATGATCTCATATTTTACCTTACCGAGGTAACCAATCTCCTCGCCCTCGCAGAAGATCGCTGCGGTCTGATACGGATGCAGGAACGGTTTCTCTGCTTTTTCATAGTTAAAAGTAATATTTAAAACATTGGCAACTGCCTCTGCCATTCCCTTTAAGGTAAAGAAGGACTCTTCCTTACCAAATGCACCGATGCACAGCGTCTCTCGCTCTTCCGGATATTCCGTCAGAGGCAAGGACTTCGGAATAAATGCATTTCCAATCTCGAAGATACGTCCCTCGAAGATGCCTCTCTTCTGGTTGCGTCCCATCGCATGAATCATCTGCGGTGCCAGTGTTGTTCTCATCAGGGACAGATCCTCGTTGATCGGATTCATGATGCGGATCGCCCTGCGCTCTGGCGCGTCCTCTGCAAATCCCATTTCATCCAGATCCGACGGGGAGAAGAAGGAATAGTGGATTCCCTCAAATGCGCCAACACTGCACAGCGTTCTCTTTACTTTCAGAATTGTTCTCTGACGCAGGTTGCTTCCACCGATCGTCACCTTAGCACTCGGCATGAAGGTCGATGTGATGTGATCGTAGCCGTACATACGGATCACTTCCTCGGCAACATCCGGATAATCTTCCATATCCTCGCGGTATGCCGGGAAATGCATGGTCAGTTCGTCGCCGTTGATCTCCGGCTGGAAGTTTAAGCCAGTCAGGATGCGTAAAATATCCTCGTCCGGAACGGTAATACCCAGAACAGCGTTTACCTTCTTAACACTTGTCTTGAAGGTAGTCGGCTCTAAGGAGTTTCCGGTATTTACATTTTTATGGGTCTTGGAAATCTTACCAACTCCCAGCTCCTCAACCAGGTGCAGGACACGTTTCATCGCCATCTCGGTTGTGTACTCATCGACACCCTTAGAATATCGCTGGCTCGCGTCGGATCCCTGTCCTAATGCACGGGAGCTTCTGCGGATGTTGTCACGGGCAAATTTAGCTGCCTCAAACATCACTTCCGTCGTGGTATCACGGATCTCAGAATTTAAACCACCCATGATTCCGGCAAGTGCTACCGGCTTTTTGCCGTCGCAGATAACCAGATTGTTCGGATTTAAGGTAAATTCTTTCTCATCCAGCGTCACGATCTTCTCGCCCTCGGCCGCGCGTCTTACGTTGATCGCATTGCCCTCCAGATAATCGCAGTCAAACGCATGAAGCGGCTGACCTAACTCACGCATGATATAGTTTGTAATATCAACAATATTGGAAATGGAATTATTCCCTACCAAAGCCAGACGTCGTCTCATCCATGCCGGGGACTGACCCAGTTTTACGTCATATACATAGTGTGCAATGTAACGAGGGCAAAGATCCTGTGCCTCTACCGTTACGTTGAAGCCTTCTTTCTCAACTTCTGTCTCAGTGTAATCCAGTGCCGGTGTCTTGAGCGGCTCGCCCAGTGCGGCGGCAACCTCTCTTGCCAGACCGAAAATACTCTGGCAGTCCGGACGGTTTGCCGTGATAGAAACATCGAAGATCCAGTCATTTAAGCCGGTCAGCTCTTTGACATCCGAACCAATTTCCGCATCCTCCGGCAGAACCAGCAATCCGTTGTAACCAGCACCCGGATACAGATCCTCGTTTAAGCCAAGCTCGGTACCGGAACACAGCATACCCTGGGACTCATAACCTCTCAATTTACCCTTTTTAATGGTGGCCACGCCCTCGATCGTCACATGATCTTTTGCAGTTGCATATACTTTCGCGCCAATCATGGCAACTGGGAATTTTCCGCCAGCTTTTACATTGTCAGCGCCACAGCAGATCTGTAAGAGTTCCGGACCACCTACATTGACCTGGCACACATGAAGATGTGTTTCCGGAATCGGCTCACAGGAGTCAACATAACCAACGACGATGCCGCTGATATCCTTGCCAACCTGCCATTTTTCTTCTACCTCAAATCCACAGTCAAAAAGCTTCTTCTCCAGCTCATCTGCGGAAATATTAATATCTACATAATCTTTTAACCAGCTTAACGGTACAAGCATTTCTAATCCTCCTGTCCTGATCAGTCATCGATCTGATCCAGCACACGCAGATCAGACTCAAAAAGCATCTTGATGTTGTTGATGCCGTATTTCAGCATTGCGATACGCTCCAGACCCAATCCGAATGCGAATCCACTATATTTATTGGAATCAATGCCGCAGTTTTCCAGTACCTTCTTATTTACCACACCAGCGCCGAGAACCTCGATCCAGCCTGTTTCCTTGCACAGACGGCAGCCCTTGCCGCCGCACTGGAAGCAGCTTACATCGACCTCAACAGACGGCTCCGTGAACGGGAAATAGGACGGACGAAGTCTCGTTTTTGTCTGCTCACCGAAAATTCTCTGAACAAACATATCCAGCATACCCTTTAAATCACACAGGGTGATGCCCTCATCAACAACCAGGCCTTCCATCTGGCTGAACATCGGAGAATGGGTCGCATCATCATCAGAACGGAATACTTTACCCGGGGAAACAACCTTGATCGGCGGTTTTTTCGCTTCCATGACATGAACCTGTCCAGCCGATGTCTGGGTACGGAGCAAGAACTCCGGAGACAGGTAGAATGTATCCTGCATATCGCGTGCCGGATGATCCTGAGGTGTATTTAAAGCCGTAAAGTTATAATAATCAGTCTCGATCTCGGTTCCCTCATATACCTCAAATCCCATAGAGGTGAAGATATCCGTCAGCTGATTGCGGACCGTCGTAACCGGATGCAGATTACCGTAACGGATTTTAACCGGCGGCATCGTGATATCAATCTTCTCCGATTCATAGCGCTGCTGCTGCTCTTTCTCCTTTAATTTCTGATCCAGCTCGTCAAAGAAATTGTTTGCCCACTCCTTGGCGCCGTTGATAGTCTTACCAAATTCCGCTTTCTGGTCATTGGCAACATTGCGCATTTCTTTCATCAGCAGACCAATTCTGCCCTGCTTATTATCCAGAAAGGTCTTCTTAAACTCATAGACACTCTTGGAAGTCGTCAGAGCATCCGCACCCTGGCGGATTTCTTCTTTGATCGCAGTGATCACTTCATTCAGTTCTTTTAAATCCTGCATGATTTCTCTCCTTCTATTACTTTTGTTGCTTTTTATCTTGATATTGCTTTAACTTGTGGACACGAATTTGTGCATAAAGGATGTTCTCTGGCACATTCGGGCGTCTCGCGCGGTCGCTTGCGACAGGACATAAAAAAATCCCTTCGCACAAAACGTGCAAAGGGACGATCATATCTATACCGCGGTACCACCCAGCTTTCTGTCGGCAGGTCATTTTTTCGTCTGCCACAGACACTTTCCGGTATGTAACGTACACCAGACGGCAATGCCTACTCTAAATTTCAGCAATGCAGCTCCCGTGGGAAATTCGGATATCTGTCTGAACGGAAAAAGGCTCACAGCCGCTGACCTCTTCTCTCTGACCGGAAACAGTATCTTATAGAACACGATCATAGCTTTTGGTTTGTTTGGTTTGATTGATCTCATGTATGCAATCTGTTTATTATTTTAGGCATGTTGGTGGGAAATGTCAAGGGCTTTCTTTCCTTGATATTTTCATTGATATTTTCATCTTGGTATTTTCAAATTATAAGAAATTTTACTTACTGCAAGCATTTTGCAAGCACAAAGCCCAGAAACCTCTAAAAAAGCAGATGTTTCAGTTTGAAAACTTCCGTGTAAGGAAGCTCACTGCAATCAATGCCCTAAATTTTTATATTACCCTGTGCATGGCATTTCTGGCACATATGTCCATGAAATCAGAAACGCATGCCCTGAAGGTTGCAATCATACAGAAAGCAGACCCTATAAAAGAAAAAATCCATTTCAGCTATTATCGGCTGGCTAAAGGTATCTCAGGCATACTGTCGTATGTAAAAGAAGGGATCAGGCTATGGTTTCGGACAAAACGTCCGATATACCGTCAACTTTGCCTTAAGTTGGTCGCTTAAATAGATAAAAGAATAACTCTCCCAAGTAGTGAAAGGAATCATCCATTTATTATTTATCTCCTTCTTCTATCATATAGAATAATTACAATTCAAACATTTAGAATGTGTAATTATATTTGTGGTGTATGTCAACAACTTTTTTTCTTTTTAATTCTACCAGTAGACAGCATCTCTTTTTATGCAAGGTTATCATTTTATCAACTGTATAAGCACGCAAAAAAGCACCAGCCAACTAAGTGACTGATGCTTCTCACATCTGATATCCTTTATTTTTTATAAACTGTATTCCCTTTTGCAATCACTTCAACAAGCTGAAGTTCCTGGTCGAGAATACAAAGATCCGCATCATAGCCCTCTTCAACCTTACCTTTTTCCTTAAGACAAAGAATATCTGCTGGATTCGATGTAATTGTAGAAATTGCTATTTCTAAAGGAATTTCTGTTTTAAATACACATTCCTTTACTTCCTTCAGAAGGCAGCTGGACTGTCCAACGCCCATTCCAAGGAATTTGCCATCACTACTGTACATCGGAAGGCTTCCCTGCCCGTCAGAAGAAATTGTTATGCGGTCAGGATTTACTCCTGCATCTAACATCCGTTTGATACCATTACATACACGTACCTCATCACAGATAGTTTCCCAATAGTCCATATCTTCATTTCCAGTAAAGTCTACTGCTCCGCCTTTCAGTGCATACTCAATCGACTTGCCAAAAAGCATCTCATTTCGATTGATATGTGTTGGCAGTATTTGAGTTGCCGGTATCTCTGTCTCATCGACTACTCGTTCAATCAGATCTAAGCATCTCGGACTATCGCCCAGATGAACATTTACAATGCCAGCTTTCCCGGAAAGAACACCACCAAGCCTTGTATCCGCAATGACACGTGCAAATTCCTCGAAAGTCGGCTGTGAAGAACGATGATCAGAGATCGCGATTTCTCCCGTTCCAATGATTTCCTGAATCATCATAATATCTTTCACAATACTGTCAGTCAACGTGCGGACCGGAATCTGATAACTTCCGGTATAACAGTATGCAGACATTCCCTGCTCATTCAATCCTTTTGTCTTTGCAACCAGTGCACACATATCACGACCGATTCCATCTGTTCCAAGGCAGCCAACAACGGTTGTCACTCCAAACTTCGTAAGTCCTTCCATGGTTGCTTCCGGAGTACGATTGGCGAATCCGCCTTCGCCACCGCCTCCGAGTACATGAACATGACTATCAATGAATCCCGGAGTTAAAAGTAGCCCCTCTCCATTGATCCTTTCTGCCTCAGAAAGAAATCCGTCTGCGGATATAGAACCCGCATCTTTAATCTTAACAATCTTATCATTGATTATAAGTACATCTTTTTTCCCCAGATGCTGTGGAGCATAAACATCAATATTCTGAATTAATTTCATCACAAATCACTCCCACTAAGACAAATTTGCTATTACTCGCCACCAAAAGAGGTGGGAGTCTTCTCGACTGAGATAAAATACATATTTTAGAATCCAATTCCAACTGCAACAAGAACTGTAATGATTGCACCAATCATTAAGACGCCAAGGAATTTCCACATAAATTTAATCCAGTTAGACCACTCAATCTTTGCAATTGCAAGAGATCCAATCAAGCATCCGGATGTAGGAACAATCAGGTTTGTAAATGCATCACCAAGCTGGAATGCAACTACAGCTGTCTGACGCGAAACACCTAACAGGTCTGACAGCGGAGCCATGATCGGCATTGTGATGGCAGCCTGTCCTGTTCCGGATACAACGAAGAAGTTAAATACGGACTGGAACAGATACATAAGTACGGCTGCAACTGCTCCGGAAACTCCAGACAATGCATTTGAAATATTATACATAATTGTATTAATAACTGTAGGTGTTGTCGGATCAGAACCACCAAGAACCTGCATGATTCCCTGTGCCATAGCAACGACAAGGGCAGCACCGATCAGGTCTTTTGCTCCATCTTTGAAAGATGTTGCAATATCATTCAGTTTCATATCATTCAGTTTAAAGATAACTCCAAACACACCGGAAACAATTCCCATAATAAAGAACTGTGTTGCAATCTCCGGCATGTAGTATCCCTGAGTCATAACTCCCCAAACTACCCATACTACTGTAACAGCCAGTGTCAGAAGGACTAAAATGTGTCCAAGACCAAATGAATGTCCTTCGTCAATTCCTGTTGTTTCATTCTGCTCACGGAAATATGAATCCGTCTTATATGCGATTGAGATTGTCGGATTCTTTTTAATCTTTGATGCATAGAACATAGTCATTCCACAGCCGAGTGCTGTAAATACGACCCACATTACCATACGGAATCCTGCACCGGAGAATACGTCAATACCTGCAATACCCTGTGCAATGCCTACAGAGAACGGATTCATCCAAGATGAACCGAAACCAATCTGTGTGGCAACATAAGTAACAAGAACTGCGATAACTGAATCATATCCAACTGCTACAAACAACGGACAAAGAATCATAGTAAACGGAAGCGCTTCTTCTCCCATTCCGAAAACTGCTCCACCAAGAGAAAACAGTACGAAAAGTATCGGAATCAGTAGTTTTTCTGCTCCCTTGGCCTTACGGATCAATCCGATCAATCCAGATTCAATCGCACCTGTACGGATCATGATACCAAATGCACCACCTACTACCATAAGGAATGCGATAATCTCGATTGCAGAACTATTTACGATTCCGTTATACATATAGTTGAAGAATCCTGTTCCACCATCTCCGCTAAAGAGTGCTACTCCTTCTGTTACTACATTTCCTGCATCATCTGTCAGATACTGGAAACTTCCGTCCTTGATTACTGTACGGGTTTTCTCAACACCATTGATCATATATGAAATATCCTGTGTTTCGTAAAATCCCTTTGGTACAAGAAATGTCAGAAGTGCTGCGATAACGACTACTAAAAAGATAATAATGTAGGTATCTGGCACTTGGAATCCCTTGTTAAAGGACTTTAGCCCTTTTTCTTCTTTTTTGCTCATTTTTGAGTCTTCCTCCCATTTTTTGATGTACCATATTAGTGTACCATAGAATGCTAAAAAGCCAACTAAAAATTTACATGTTTTTTGTCATTTTCCTGTATTTTTATACACCCAAAAATGGAATTGGCTCTGGTAATGCAAATCATGACCACTGGCTTAGCCAGTGATTAGACTGCGCCTTCCGGAACCTGCGGAAAGGCCAGATCCTCAATCGTTCCATACTGAAGAGCCGCATTTCTCTCTTCCTCTGCCCAAAGTCTGCTTGGATGATTGGAAAAATTGATAAACATAGTAACATCCCCCTCATTTTTATCTCTATCTTATCTTAAATCCTCTTTCTTCTTCACAGGGAATCTCTGTGATCTCCATATCCGCCACGTTGATCCATCTCTGTTGCTGAATCCGATCTAACATTTCCCGAATGGAAGCTTCGCTTCCCTGCACTTCCATCTCCACTCTTCCGTCCCACAGGTTCTCCACCCAGCCGGCCAGGCCAAGGGACTGGGCGATATAAAAGGAGCGGTAGCGGAAGCCGACGCCCTGGACATCACCTGAAAAAAAGATGTGTTTTCGTACCATAATTTACATCTCCTCCGGATACTGAAATTCCCATTCTTTTCTGAATTCCGTCATCATACCCATCACATCTTTTGTATAATCCAAATGCATGCATTCTGCATCCCCACGGATGGCTTTCTCCATATCCGCCAGCTCATAGGCCAGCGCATCTGCATGCTCACCGGTCTGAATCACTTCCGTTTCTCCGGAATCTGTATAGGTGATTCTCGCTTCCCAGGCTCTCGGATATTCCATGATTTCTATATATCCCTTTTCACAGGATACCATGCCTCTTTTCGGCTGCTTGGAATGCAGCGACAACATGACAGATGCCATCTGGCCTTCCTGATTCATCAGCAGCAATCCTGCCTGTTCATCCACTCCTGTAGGTGCCGGTTTTACCTGGGATAAAAGCTGATCCGGCTTGGAATCCATAAACCAACGGATAAAGGAAAGCGCGTACACCCCGATATCCAGCATGGCACCTCCTGCCAGGTTTTTATTAAAAAAGCGGTTGTTCATATCATATTCTTTGAAGCTTCCAAAATTCATAGTAATCAGATTCACCTTTCCAAGTTTCCCTGACTCAAGAATTTCCTTCAGTTTTTTATAAATCGGCATATGATAAATCGTCATGGCCTCACCTATGACAACACCCTTTTTATCCGCCAGAGCAATTGCCTCATCCAGTTCCCGGCTGTTTAAGGTGATAGATTTTTCGACCAGAATGTGCTTTCCATTCTCAATTGCCCTGCGCATAAAATTAATATGGGTATTATGGGGAGTTGTGATATAGATTACATCAATATCCGGGTCTGTAAACATGTCATTATAATTATCATATACCTTTTTTATCCCATATTTTTCTGCAAATGCAACCGCTTTCTCATGGGTTCTGTTACCCACCGCATCGATGTTTCGCCCGTTTTTCTTTAAGGCCACGGCCATTTCATTTGCAATCACTCCGGTTCCAAGAACTGCCCATCTGATGTTCTGCATGTATCTCTTACCTTTCTTTATCCAACTAGCACTCCACCGCTACCTTAATCACTCCATCTTTCTTGTTCTCAAAAAGCTCGTATGCATCTTCGATCCGGCTAAGCGGATAGGTATGGGTAATAAGCGGTTCCGTATCGATCTTGCCCTCTGCAATGAGGCGAAGCGTCTCCTCACAGTCGCATCCATCTACACCGCCGATTTTAAAGGTAAGATTCTTGCCATACATATCCGGAAGCGGCAGCGTCTGGGCTTCGTCATAGAGCGCTACCACCGTGACGATTGCATTAGGCCTTGCACATTCCCAGGCTAACCGGAAAGTAGAGGATGCTCCTGCCACCTCAAGAACCACATCGGCTCCGTCATGATCACTGTTTTTCTGAACATATTCCAGACATTCCTCCGGTAAAACGGTGTATACATCCGGATAGTGCTCCTTTATAAAGCGGACGCGGTTTTCATCTTTCTCGCAGACAATAATTCGTTTCGGTTTCTTTAACATTACGCAGAGAAGGGTACAGATACCCGTCGGACCGGCACCGATGATCAGAACTGTATCTTTCTCCGTGATCTCAGAGATTCTCGACGCCCAATAACCGGTCGCCAGCACATCTCCCACAAACAGTGCCTGCCGGTCTGTCACTCCATCCGGAATCTTATTTAATCCCTGATCTGCAAATGGAACCCGCACATATTCGGCCTGTCCGCCATCGATACGGCATCCCAGGGCCCAGCCGCCATTCTCGTCCGTACAGTTATTTACATATCCATTTTTACAGAAAAAGCATTCACCGCAGAAGGTCTCTACGTTTACAGTGACCCTGTCCCCCGGCTTCACATGGGTCACCGCTGCCCCAACTTCTTTCACAATTCCTACCATCTCATGGCCGACTGTAATTCCAGGGACCGCCCGCGGCACACTTCCGTGTTTGATATGCAGATCACTGGAACAGATGCTGGCCAGTGTTACCTTTACAATCGCATCCCGTTCGTGCATAAGCACCGGTTTTGGTTTTTCCACTAATTCAAACTTTCCCTTAGAAATATATGTATATGCCTGCATTGCTTAACCCCCTTCTTTCTATTATTCATACTGAATCCTATTATAGGCGAAACCTGGGGTTATTAGCAAGATTTGCCGTAAAAAACATGCTTCTGCTTCATTGAAACATTCCGCGTACATGATGGCTAGTTCCAACTGCTGGCAGGCTCCGGTATCATATGTCATTTTTTCAGAAGAACGTCCAAAGCGAGTTGCCTGCGCAAGGTTCCATTTTTCAAGGATCACCTGCATCTGCTGGTTTGTCCGTTTCAACTCATCCGTAAGAACAGCCAGCTGGCTACGTAATTCTTTTTCCTGCTCCATGCTTTCAAGCAAGAGCTGCAGGATATCTTTTTTATTCAGTTTTGCCAGCTGTTCTTTTGATAACGCAAGTGCCATACGGACGATCAGTCTCCTTCGCTTTTATGGATCCAGTATAACAGAAGAAGCGAAAAAACACAAAAATCAGACCGATATCTTTTCGGTATTTTGACGGTGGAAAACTCCTGCTCCAAAAGCAGTTCTTTCTGTAGAGAATACCTTCCAGGCTGCCTGAAAACAGGTGGATCCGGCTTACTTTTCATGTAGCAGAGAAGACTGTCCACAATTCATGTTAAGCGGATAAAAAACAGAACTTTTTATCCCCATACAGGCTTTCGAATCAAACAGAAAACTTCTCTGTTTTGTACCAAAGTCACACTGGATGTTTTGGATCGATCTTATGGACAGATGGAGCTATGGAGTATCCGCTCATGAGCAGATGATACTGCTCCGAAGTGATGTTCCGGGCTTCCGCTTCCGATCGGGGCCATTGAAAAGTTCCCGCCTCCAGCCGCTTATAAATAAGCAGGAAGCCGTCTTCCTCCCAGACCAGCCCTTTGATCTTCCGGTTACTGGAACCACAGAAGAATTTGAGCGTTAACATTTCATTTGGATCAGCTGTTACAGACCTCTGCACAGGGAACTGCTTTGGCTGCGTTACTTCAGCAAAGCCGCTTTCTACAAGCAGGGCCTCTTTCACTTTGCGGAGCCAGTAATAATAAGAGTCTCATGAAAGCTGATGCTGTGCACAATAATCTTTGACAGACAGACCAGATTCGTTGCGCTCCTGAATAATAGCAGCCCAGTTTTTTACACGGATCTGTGCTGTGGCAAGTTTGGTGTTCATAATTGACCTCCTAGTGTGAAAAATGGGAAAAGTGTATTGTACAACTTTTCCAACATTATCTCAAACTTGGAGGTGTAGTTCTAGAGATGTGTGGTTTACTATTTACGATCGAAATGTTCCAAGACAAACTCAAACCAGATAAATAAGCACGACAAAAGCCCTTAGCTATGAGTTTTATACCCACAGCTAAGGGCTTTTTAGATAAATATGGATTTATTTGTTGCACAACCACCTGTCAATCATTCTCTAACCCTAAAACCACTGGATTACAAGAATAATGGCTCTCATGCAACCGTTATCAAATTGTTATCAAAAGACTTTTAAAAGTGCTGCAAACCCGCATAAACGCTGGATTTACTAAACATTTTTGTTTATTCAAACTCAATATGTCCCAGGTCGCACTTAACTTATTTTGTTTAAGTTTTAGTCTTATATGGGGCATATTTATATATCAATTACACTATTTATTTTGACCTACTGAATGGTTGTTGCCAAACTGTTGCCACGAGGATATTATAGTGTGGATGAGGATGAAATGCAACTGAATTATTTAGAAATTATCTGTTATCTTTACCCATTGGTATGACGTTAATGCAAAAGCATTATCACCAATTTTCGCCTTAAACCTATTGAATTAAATAGATTTAGAATTAGAATTATTCGTTTACTATCACATGCTAAACAAATCCGCTAGCATTCCTATATCAATCAAGGTCAGCGTCAAGACATCTTCTTCATATGTAAAGCTTGCTTCACACCGCTTACACGGCAAGATCTTGACAAATGAAGCCAATATAAGTTTATGTCACCTAAGCAGAATTAAGTTGGTTTCTAACATCCGGAATATCGGTTTCCAATTTTCCAGAATTGTGGTTTCTTGAATCAAGAATATTCATTTACCTTTGTAAACTTATCTTTTCAATAATTTTTCTCATCCTTATTCCTTGTTCGAAACTAAAACCCGTAATACATCTTCGAAGTATATACATCGAGCTCCTTGACAGTTCAATATGAATACCTTGATTTAAAATTTCCTCCCATAATTCAAGATAGCTATTAACAATTTGATTTGGCTTTTCTTTATTTACAACACACACATAATACTCCATAACACTTAGGAGTTCCTTTTCCTCATCTACTCCTTCTTTTTCTTTTTTACAATGTTCTATTATCCATTCTTTTATTAACAATAAATATGTTTGTAAATCCTCGCCTTCAAAAAAATACATTTTTTTACAAATACTTACTATCTCATTACCACTTGCATGTTGTAAATTGGTTAAACTAAAATACTCAGTTATCTCTTGTTCTATTCCAGCTTTTTCTTCTTGTGAGATGACATTATTTTTAAAATTATCAAGGAATCCCATACTATCATTTAGCTGTAACAACCAATTTGACAATTCTTGTAAAGTATACTTTAGCCTCTTGCTTTCATTTAATTGAGTAATTTGTGTTAGTACAATATCTGAAAAATAATTTGCAACAACAAGAGAATCTTTTTCTGTAAAAGTCAAATAAGTCTCACTTCTCCTAAAATAATTATATATGTATATAATCAATTGACAAAATATATTAAGGACATTTTTGTCACTATCTTGTAACCATTGATTCCCCCTTTTAAATACATCATCCTCTGAATTATTCGCTAGTACATTCTCAAATAATTCTATACTATCCGGAAATAAATCTTCTATGGAAAACAATTGAGTTTCATTTTCCAACATATAACGAATGATGTATACAATATAATCTTCTCTCGATTTTATTTCTGACACAACCTTATCAACTATCTCTCCCCAATTTTTGCGATTTAGATTTCTCTGGCATTCTTTCATATCTAAATCCGTAATAAAGCTACTCAGAGAGAGCAATCCTTTTGTTCTCAACAGAGCATCTTGACAGAGTAACATTGCTTGATCAATTCTAAAGTAATATATTCTCTTATTTCTAGCATCGTCAATGTATTCAATCCTAAACCCTTGGTGAAACAACTCATTTACAATGAATGTTATTGTATATTCTCTCTTCGTTGTTTCGTTTGTTCTTATGATACTACAATCAATTCCCTGTTTCATTGCATCCTCAAGCCATTGATTAAAATGTTCTCGTAGAATAAAATCTTTTTCTCCTAAATAAACAAAATTATCCTCAAATTTTTCTATTATTGGTGCTATTGATGCATTTTTTCTGATCAGATTTCTATAGTATTCTGGCATATCAGCTGTTACAGATAAAACTAACATTCCAATCCCAATATCTTTATATGGAGTGCCACTTTCATGTCTATATACTTCACTTATAAGATTAGCTAATGATTGTATTAGTCTATCCTCTAAACCATTTTTCCATTGATTATTTTTGCTAAACCAGTTAAATAACCAACTATAATATTCTTTCCTATATGAATTACCCGGAATTTCACAAAAACCTGAAAACAAGAAATTTGAAAGTTCTAACTCATAATAATTTTGATTACCACTGTCAACACTCTCGTTCATCACTGTGCGATATGAAAAGACAGAATAATTAGCTAATAACCAATCTGATACTTGGCATTTCCATAACTCACCTCGTTCAGTACACCATACATATTTCATAAGCTTTGTTAATTCTCTTTGCAGGTTATACATGTATCCGGCAGATTCTGGCATTACACCCTGATGTATCATATCATCATCTAATTTGCTTTCTGATGCCGTTATATAAACCAAATAATCACACATTATAGAGAGTTCTTCTGGAATCTCTTGACTAACATCCTTTCCATCTGGCACTTGTTCCAATAACAATTTCATATATTCAAATGGCGGAACAATATATGCATAACCTTCATTAAACATTTGTGTAATAACATTAATATACTTCTCATCCGAAATAATTCTTTGCTCATGTAGTAACTCTACAATATCAGTAACGGAATCTTTGCCAATGTTTCTATATCAGGATGATTATACTTTTCTGAATTTGTTGAAACCAAATATGTATCGGATTCTATACATTCAACAAAATCATCACTAATATTATTTGCGGAACCATGATGTGGTAATTTTACTAATGAATACCCCCTGTCTTCTTGTGATAAATACTCTAGAACATCATCAGCTATATTGTCCGCCAAAAACAAGAGCTTCTTATTTCTATATCTAATTATTACTGAAATAGAAGACCTATTCGTAATAGAATTATCTTCACTCATTGGTTCCCTAGAAATTTCTTCAATAGTCATTTCTTCTGTATTATGGTTCGAGTAACATATCTTTTCATTATTTCCATTTCCATCTGTTGGCATACAACGACAATAGTATTCGAAAGCGTCATCAAATAACTTATCTTCCGAAAATACAAATGAGTATTTTGATTTCTTTAAATCTATCTTCCATTTCTTACCAAGTTTCTCTAAGTCAGAAATATTGGGTTTTAATACTGATATAAAACATTCTTTTCCAAACTGATAATTTATTCCATTATTAATGATAGCCTGCCCTTCAGATTGTTCATTCCAATGATAGTAGCCTTCAAATATTAACCCAGCAAGTGTTGTTCCCTGTATTGCACTAATCGGACTACTCTTACCAACATTGTAATTTAAGGAAACTTCCCCATTAGCAATAATCTTATTCAATATATTTTTTTCAGATTTACCTAACGTCTGATTTTTATCAAACTGTAAATGCCTGTAACTATTATGCCATATATTTTTAATTCTGATTATTTTGGAATCCATATCTGAGCCATTTTCCTTAAGCAGCTCAATTATTCCTCCTGTATGATCGTTATCAATATGTGTAACAATTAATAAGTCAATTTCCTTTCCTTCATTTCTTAACTGTATCAAACGAGTTTTTAAATAATTTCTATATGTCTCTGCAGTTCCACCATCTATAAGTATATGTATATCTTCTTTTTCAATTGTAATTAATATACAGTCCCCCTCATTCGCTGGTAATACTTCTATTTCTATTTCACTTTTCTTATACATATATAAATTTCCTCTAGATAATAATCACATGAAATGTAATATCTCATACTTGCAAACAAATACTACAATCCGTGTAATTACTATTGTTGCTATAATTTGTTTCACTTTATATTGATGTATTGACTCTAATCTTCTTTATAAAGTATACCTCCATATATATCAAATTAAAAACTTCAGTCTTCTTCCATAGATAGTGACAAAGCTCCCCCTCTGCACTCTTTTCAATGCTTCATAAAGAAGGTACTTCTCTGATTTCATTGCATCTTCTTTTGTTACTGGACCCAAAATCAAAACTACATTTTTCAAAGTACGCCTATCATCAACAACTACTACAGATAGCCTTTATTTTCCTCTGTACTTCCTCCGACTCTATCAACGCCCTCATCTTCTCACTTCCATGCTGAAGAAGTTCCGCCAGCAGCTTCTCCTCTAAGTGCCCGTCCTATCATCTGTGTCATAAGGATTGTAGAAACAGTTGGTCTTGCTAAAAATACTGTTTTGGTTTGTGGCAAGTCCACTCCCTCTGTCAAAATATTTACATTCACAAGTACCTTTACTTTTCCTTCTCTATATTCTTCTAATTTCCTCTCGTTGTCTTCTTTGCTGATTCTCACTCCTGTCACAGAATCTTTTACATCAGACACAATGAACTCCGACTTTATTCCCTCTTTATTAAACAACGCACTTAGATGAATTGCATGAACTACATTGATTGCGGCGGTGATGGAACGTTATGGGATTGAGTGGGAACATTTAGGCACACACGAAAAACATCTTTCTGTTTTGGATTATAAAAAGCAGGAAAGAGAAAAAGAAGTGGCGGCATTAGGTGCGAAAATCGAGCAGAAACAGATTGAATTTGATGTGTTGTCGGAACGAGTATTGAACTATGATAAGGCAAAAGACGAGCTGTCAAATCTTGAAATAGAGCTTGATACTGCACCGAAATATCAGTTGCCAGAACCAGAGAAATTTATGACTGCAAAGGCATATAAAACCAAAATGGCAGAGCCGGTTGTAAGGAAATTGAAGCAACTTGTCAAAACGGTGCTTGCCCGCTGCTTTGAGGGGTGGGACAACTATCATAGGCTGAATACAGCGAATGCACAGTTATACCGCACCAATCAGCGTTTGGAGAAAGTCAATGAAAGATTGACCGAAGAAAACAAAATCCTAAAAGCAGAAAATAAAGATTACAGCCTGCTCCGTAAGGTTTTTGGTCGCAAACAGATAGATGATTTGTTGGAGCAGGCAAGAACAGTTAAAGGTCGCAAGCGTGATAATACACGATCACGATAGACAAAAATCACAGGAGGAAAAGGAAAATGACAAAGACAATTTTTGAAGAAATGGGCGGAACTTATAGACAGGTGGGTGATTATTTATTGCCGAACATCACAGTACCAGCCGAAGAAGAAATAGAGCCGATTGGTTTATGGGGGAAACGACATGCAAGGCATTTAAAGGAACACTATAAAGTGTTATATATGAACCTGCTGACAAGCGGAAAGCTGCATAGTTATCTTGCAGAAGTCGATAAGCAAGCAGAGGATATGTTTCTTCGACTGGTAAAGGAATATGCCGACAGACAAGATGTGACGGAACAATTAAAGAAAGATAATCCCTACGAATGGATTGGAAGAATGAATAATATTCAGGCTTGTGTGAGGGAAGTTGTAGGAACGGAGTTGATTTACACATAAGCGTTTTACGGTATGGTGCTCCTGCGTTTGCTGGAGTGCTGTGGTTGTGGTTGTAAAGAGGTTGTGAAAGATTGAATTTCGTAATGGTTGGATGTATAATTAGGAAGTGAAAATTTTAATTTGCACTTCCATAAGGTGAAATGTATTGACACAAAAAATACAGTATGATAGTATTGCCATTAGAAGAAAGAAAGGCACATTTTGTGTAAGGTGAGGAAATGATTAATAGATAATTTGATTTAAGTAAGACACATATAGTTATTGAGCCTGTAGAGAATAGGTTTGTTTTGTGTACGCTTAAGTTGGATTATCGCAAGAGGCATTTCCTTTGTTTTCCTTTTGGAAAAGAAATAAGGGGCTATTTAGCGAGTCTATTTTTGCGTATGCAAAAAAGACTCGTTTTTGTGTGTTCAAAATAATAATTGGCTCAGACTTCGAAAAGGAGAAACTTTAATGTTGCAGATAAAAAAATTAAATTTAACACATAAAAAAGACCTGAGAATAATTCTTAATGATTTCAACCTTGTGCTAAATGATGGAGATAAGGCAGTTATTATTGGAGAAGAGGGAAATGGGAAATCGACATTAATGAAGTGGATATACAATCCGTCGCTTGTAGAAAACTATATAGAAGCAGATGGGGAAAGGATAATGGGACACGAACGTCTTGGTTATCTTCCGCAGGAGATGCTCGATGAAGATAAGGAAAAAACAATATACGAATATTTTTCTGAAGAGGAAATATTCTGGGAGAAAACGCCTAAAGAATTGTCTGTTATTGCGGGAAAATTTGGAATGAAAAATGATTTTTTCTACAGTAACCAGACAATGGGTAGTCTTTCAGGAGGCGAAAAAGTCAAGACACAACTTATGAGGCTTTTCATTCGCGATGTTTCTGTGCTGTTGTTGGACGAACCTTCCAATGACATCGACATTGCGACGCTTACATTACTGGAAAAAATCATAAATGACTGGAAGCACATTGTGCTTTTTATTTCACACGATGAAACGCTGATAGAGCGTACTGCCAACATGGTGATACATATCGAGCAGATTATACGAAAAACAAAGGCGAGATATACCGTGGCAAAGCTTCCCTATAGACGCTATGTGGAAGAACGGCTTCATAAATTTGAAATCCAAAAACAGCGGGCACTGAGTGACCGTAGGGAGAAAAAGATTCGCGATGAAAAATATCAAAGAGTTATGCAGAGTGTACAAGGTGCATTAAGAAGTTGTACCAGACAAGCACCGTCTGTTGCCAAAAACTTAAAGGACAAAATGCATACGGTTAAGGCAATGGAACGAAGATTTGAAAAAGAAGATGAAAATATGACTCAGATGCCGGAACAGGAAGAAGCAATCTTTGTCAAATTAGGGGATGAAAACTCACACATTCCCGCAGGAAAAACGGTCATAGAATATGAACTTTCAAAGCTTGTGACTCCGGATGGCAAAAGAATTTTAGCAGAAGGAATTCATTTAAAAATAAAAGGTTCAGAAAAAATCTGTATGATAGGAGCCAACGGGGCAGGAAAAACGACTCTTCTAAAAAAGATAGCGGAAGAACTCCTAAATCGGAATGACATTAAAGCAGAATATATGCCTCAAACTTATGAAGACCTGCTGGATTTGGATGTTACACCGGTTGATTACCTTGATAAAACAGGAGATAAAGAAGAGCGTACAAGAATTAGAACATACCTTGGTTCACTTAAATACACACCAGATGAAATGGAGCATCCGATTCGGGAGTTATCAGGCGGACAAAAGGCGAAAGTGCTTCTCTTGAGGATGAGCTTAAGTGGTGCAAATGTTCTTATTCTGGATGAACCGACAAGAAATTTTTCACCATTGTCCGGTCCGGTAATAAGAAAAATGCTCCGAGAATTTCCGGGGGCTGTCATTAGCATTTCTCACGATAGAAAGTATATTGAAGAGGTGTGCGATAAAATATATCAGCTAAATCCTAATGGATTACAGCTAATTGGTGATTGATAACAAAAAGGATGAAAGACTGACAAATTTCAGGCTTTTAGTGAGTTGGAAAGCATACAAAGATTTGAATTTGGAGGATAGATTATGGTACGTACAGAAGATGCATGTGAAATTATAAAATATGCTTTGCAAAACGAAATTAAAGTATATTTAGATGGCGGATGGGGTGTTGATGCACTTCTTAAAAGAGAATCAAGAATACACAATGATATTGATTTGTTTGTTGAACTGAAACATTATCATGATTATATTTATGTGATTAAGCAGCATGGATTTGAGGAAGTAAATACTGATTATACAACGGATGGTCATACTGTCTGGAAAGATGATAAACAAAGAATCATTGATTTACATTGTTTTGAATTTACAGATGACGGAATTGTTTATGAGGGAGATATATTTCCATCAAAAACTTTTTCCGGTATTGGAAAAGTTGGAGATATAACTGTTTCTTGTATTGAACCATTGAGTCAGGTAATGCTTCATTTGGGATATGAACACGATAAAAATGATGTGCATGATGTGATGCTGTTGTGTGAAACATTTCAAATAGCAATACCAGATGAATATAAGGAAAAGTAAAATTTCAGTTTTGTGTTGAATCTCTAAGCAAAATAGCTTATAATTTGACATGCTACATATAGTTATTATCCACAGTTATCGAGTAGGTGTTATCAATGCCGATAACAAAATGATAACATTAGCTCGTATAGGCAGGATAATATGGATATATCAAATAATCAAAAGAACGAGAAACATTACAGAGAATAATTCCTAAACAAAAAGCGTTAGTCTTTGTAGAGTTTGAATAATCCACACAACCAAAAGAAACCAGTATTTATGCGGGTTGCAAGCAAATTTGCTTAGTGATTGGCAACAAAATGGCAGCATTTTGTGATTATTCAAGAGATAGAAATTTTATTTCATAACGTATATAAAGAAACCTTACTGATTTTCAGAAGTAAAAAACTGAATATCGGTAAGGTTTTTCTATTCTCTTCTTTTATTTTTCTTTTTTAGTCAATTCTTTTACGAGGTAATCACTCAGCTTCTGAGATGGTACCTTGGCACGTTTCTGGTAAGTATCCAGTTCCGGGTACTTATATCTCCATTCATCATATTCTTCCTTGCTGATTTCATCGTTTTCCAGTTTGTCAGATTGTTCCATCCATGCACGAAACATTTCATCGACAGATGAGCCGGGAGCAGATATGGAAGAGTCAAGGCAGAGATGAGGTTGTCCATCTACATTTTTTACCTTCAGACCATACATATCTTCCAGTGCAAATAGTGTATGCATCAGACCTATGTGAGTATCAATATCTGGAACTGTTAAGGCATGAGTATTGATATCAAAGATCTGAGACATTTGTTTTACAAGATCAATCTTAGGAACTCTGGCTTCAGATTCATACTGAGCCATGCGGACATCTGAGGTTTTTCCCATGAATCCCAGTTGTTCTCCGAGTTGCTTTTGTGTCATGCCTTTGCGGTTGCGAAAAAATTTGATACGTTGTCCGATTGCCATTCTTGTTTGCCTCCTTATAGTGGTCATTCGTGTTGCCGTAATTAATTGTGATAGAAAATAAAACAATTCTGTTTAGGTTCAGTATAGCATGAGCAATTTTGGATAGCAAGAAGAACTTAAACAAAAAAATTTAATGTCCTCATAAAATCGCTTGACTTAAATTAAAATGTTTAGTATCATGCAAATGTAGTAACTTAAACAAAATGCGTTAAGATAGAAAGGAGAGATGAGATGTGACGAACAGAACTTTTATGACAGTAGAAGAAGTTGCAGCGGAACTGGGAGTTTCCAAGTCTTATGCTTATAAGATTGTCAAACAGTTAAATGATGAATTACAGAAGCTGGGTTATCTTACGGTAGCTGGCAGAGTAAACACCAATTATTTCCGCAAAAAAGTATGTTACAGCGAAGTGTAAGAGAGAGGAGAATTTGTATGAGTATTTACAAAGATAATGTCACTGGGAAGTGGCGAGTGGTTTATCGGTATACCGACTGGACAGGGAAAACGAAACAGACTTCAAAACGAGGATTTCCTACGAAGCGAGAAGCGCAGATGTGGGAACGAGAGCTATTGCTGAAGAAAGAAGCCAAATTGGATATGACTTTCGAAAGCTTTTATGAGATTTATGTGGAGGATATGCAAAATCGAATTCGTGATAATACCTGGGGAACGAAGACAAATATTGCCAGAACTAAAATTCTTCCTTATTTCGGAAAGCGTAAAATAGGAGAAATTGAGCCAAGGGACATTATTGCATGGCAGAATGAATTGCTTGCGATCCGGCAGCCAAATGGAAAGCCATATTCCACCTCTTATCTGCAGAAAATTCACAGTCAGTTAAGCTGTTCTTTTTCGGACTGTATCCATTGCGACCACTCCGTATCGCCACGACTGCCGCCCTTAAAACCTTGCGTTGCAAGAGCCTGCTTTAGTGACACTCTTGTATCAAGTCCACGCTTGCTGCCTGTGGTAAAAGGTACAAAATCTATGTGCAGATGTGGTGTAGCTTCATCCATATGCAGATGAGCCGAGAACACCCGAAGCTGTGGATTTCGCTCCTGAAAACCCTGATAGTATTCATCTAAAATCTGCTTTGCCAGTTCTCCGTTTTCCGTATCGGCGTTCATATTTCCCTTACCGCCCACCTGTAAAATGATTTCGTGGAACGGTTTTTCCTGCTTGGAACTTCGGATTTTTTCATAATAATCTTTTATCTTTCGGTCTGACCTTATCTGCTTGGCATTGTATCTTTCCAATGCTTCATCAAACAATTCGTGATAAACTGTCTTTATATTTTCATTGCAGTAGTCGATATTGAGATGAGTACGAGTTCCGTCTACATTTTCTGCTCGGAACTTTCGGCTATTGTGATTGACCGAGCCTTTACCGACCATTGCACTTATCGTTCTCTGCATTTTTTCATCTCCCATCTGTAAATTTCAACATTCTCAGGTTTTGTTACTTTTGTCAAAAGTAACGCAAAAGCACTTTTGACGGGTACACCCATCAAAAATGCGACCTGTAAACAGGTTTTGCGTTCTCCGAAGGCTCTCCGAGGGGTGAGCGTGTGCCGGTGGCACACACGCCTGCGAACCGACCGAGCCAGCAGGCGAGACCAAAGAGCCGCCTTTGAAAAGGCACTCTCTGCACACTCCCCTAAACTTTATCCGGTGTCAAAGTGTGACGATGGTGACAATGTTTTTCACAGCGTGCTGCTCTCAAAAACATTGACACCTTTGACACCGTTTGTCACGCCGTCTGCTCGGTTTCTTTCCAAAGTGAAACCTTTCTTCCGTCGTGTGTGCGGCTGTTCTGATAACGGATACCGTAATCACGAAACAGCCTGCTTGCGTTGATACTGAGCCTTAAAGAAAGTACATTCGGCTTTATATCCACCGCAAGCCTTTCGCAAAGTTCCGAAGCAGTTCCTTCCCATCTGTCACTTTCCGAAAAGAGCGTATCCGCTATCTTCTCAAGCAGAGGTTCGGGCGGTTCTTTCCACATCTCCGTTTCCGATTTTGCAAAGTTCCACACCAATCGCTCGCTGTCCCTTACAAGATGGATTTTCATATCCTGCTGGTCTCTGCCAGCAACATCAAGTGTGGCATTGTTGGAAGTACGCTTGTCCTTACTGAGAACAAATGCACCGTCTGCCGCACCCATCAGACCATTCGTGCCTGAAATCATATCGAATATATCTTCCGATTTTTGTTTGCGTGTATGATGAACAATAAGCATTGAAACCTTGTAACTGTCTGCCAACGCTTTCAGCCTTGCCACAACATCATAATCACTTGCGTAGCTGTAATCTGCTCCGCCTGCTTCACGCACACGCTTTAAGGTGTCTATGATAATCAAGCCTGTGTCTGGGTGTTCCCTCATAAACCCTCTTATCTGTTCTTCCAGTCCGCCATTGACCGTTTTACATTCCGTTGCGAAATACAGATTGCCTGTCTCCTTTGCACCGAACATCTGAAACAATCGCTTCTGCAAACGTGGGTAATCATCTTCAAGGGCAAAATAAAGCACCGTTGCCTTACGCACCTTATACTCCCAAAGCGGTGTGCCTGTGCTGATATGATAGGCAAGCTGTGCCATCATAAAGCTCTTTCCCACTTTCGGGGAACCTACGAAAAGGTAAGTTCCCCTTTGGAGCAGACCGTCGATAAGTGGTGTCTGAACCTCAAACACCGTATCATACAGCGTTGTCATTGATACTGTTTTCAGATAGGAAGGGTCTAACTGTCTGAGTATTTCCCTTTGCATTTCTTCAAAAGATTGCTCGTACCCCTTGAAATCCGTATCCTGATTGACTATACTATTGTCAGTACATTTGGAAAGTGACTGTTCCGCATCTGTTGCCGCAGATACATTTGGAATAGTCATTTCTTTTTTATTCTCCATTCGCATCCTCTCCTTTCAAACCGCCGAGAATAATGGAAATCAGTTCTATTACACTCAGCAGTTCATCATCCACACCTTTTCCTGCTTCAATCCTTTTCAGTTCCGCAAGGACTGTGGCAAATTCCGTTTTCAACGCCTTATACACTCTCGGATTGCCCTGTACCACCACATCCTGATTTAAGCAACGGCGGTAACAATACTCCTGTTTTGGCAATCCTGATAGAGCTACAGCTCTGTTAATGAGTTCGTTTTCTTCGGGCGATACTCGAAACCCTACTGTGATATTCCTCCAACGATTTTTGTTATCTCTGTTCTTAGCTGACATTTTCAAAATCTCCTTTCCCTAAATCATCTAATTTTTCTGCCATCTCAATCTGCTTTGACGGAAAGAGGTGTGCGTACTGATAAGTAATATCAATACTTTCGTGACCAACTCGGTCAGCAATCGCCACCGCAGAAAAGCCCATATCAATCAAGAGTGAAATGTGGCTGTGACGGAGATCGTGAATGCGGATACGCTTCACGCCTGCCGCCTTTGCCCCTCTGTCCATCTCGTGATGAAGATAGCTTTTCGTCACCGTAAAGATACGGTCTTTCTTCTTCAATCCGTAAAGCATACCGAGATATTCTTTCATTTCCTCACACAGAAACTTCGGCATTTTAATCGTGCGGTTGCTCTTTTTCGTTTTCGGAGAAGTAATCACATCCTGCCCTTTCAAACGCTGATAGGATTTATTGATTGTGACTGTTTCCTTATCAAAGTTGAAATCTGCCGGAGTCAAAGCTAACAGCTCGCCCTCTCGGATACCGCACCAGTAAAGCATTTCAAACGCATAAAAGGAAACAGGCTTGTCCATCATCTCAAAAGAGAATTTCTTGTATTCTTCCTTTGTCCAGAACAGCATTTCCTTGTGTTCCTCACGTCCCATATTTCCCACCTTTGCCGCAGGATTGGAACGCAGTTCATAGTAGCGGACAGCGTGATTGAAAATGGCGGACAACTGATTGTGCAGCGTTTTCAGATACGTCTGTGAATAAGGCTTTTTCTTCTCATCACGATAGGCAAGCATTTCATTCTGCCAAGTAATAATCTCCTTTGTGGAAATCTCGCTGATTTTCAGTTTCCCGAAATACGGAAGTATCTTTGTGCGTATGATATGCTCTTTGGTAAGCCACGTGTTTTCCTTCAAACGGTTCTTCACATCATTGATATAAAGCTCCGTAAAGGCTTCAAAACTCATATCAAGGTCTGAAGAAGTCTGCAATTTGAACATTCTTTCCCATTCCTGTGCTTCTCGTTTGGTAGCAAAGCCACGCTTGCATTTCTGCTTGCGTTCCCCTTTCCAGTTCACATACCTTGCCATCACATACCAAGTACCGTTATCTTCATTCTTAAATACCGGCATTTACATTTCCCCCTTTCCTGCTCCGTAGAGCCTTTCGTAAAAATACTGGCGATTTACACGCCCTGCAATCGTAATAAAGCCCTTTGCTTTCAATTCCTCATTTAATTGTCTGATGAGTTTATATGCATAAGGTTTTGATACGTTTAGTTCCTGAGCCACATCTTCGGCTCGGATAAATCTGTTTTCCATATCCTTTTTCTTCC
The DNA here is from genome assembly GCF_003478415.1 of Clostridium sp. AF27-5AA. Classification (NCBI taxonomy): domain Bacteria; kingdom Bacillati; phylum Bacillota; class Clostridia; order Eubacteriales; family Clostridiaceae; genus Clostridium; species Clostridium sp. AF27-5AA. The sequence continues at coordinate 75,354 of NZ_QUFH01000005.1, read as the reverse complement.
TTTCTTAAAATAATTTTTTGCTTGCCGCTTTCTCCGTGTTAAAGTTCCAACAGGCACTCCTGCTTGTCGGCAGGCGCTGTGCTGTCCCAATGCACCGCAGTACATCAGGCGCTCGCTCGTATAGGGGTTCCCGAAAAGTCGGAGACTTTTGGGGAAGAGGAGGAGCAGTGCAGCGAATGAGCTTTTGTGCTTGCACACAAGCGAACGATACGGAACTTGCTCCGACGAGGTCTTGGCGGTTTGGCTTTTCGGACGGTCATTCAGTTGTCGCATTAAGCATATTTGTTTAATTCGTAATTTATTTTACTAAACATATTTGCTATTGTCAAGTGGTTGCAAAGAAAATATTAAACATTTTTGTTTCGGTTTTTCTTGACTTCCACTAAACATTTCTGCTATACTTATTTCACTAAATATAAAAGGAGCGTATCATTATGGCTATCAGCGAAAGAATACATTTTTTCAGACTAATGCGTGGTATGACACAAAAGTATCTCGGTACAGCAATCGGTTTTCCAGAAAAGAGTGCTGATGTGCGTTTGGCACAGTACGAAACTGGTACACGCAAACCGAAAGCAGACCTTACAAATGCATTGGCACAGGTGCTTGATGTTTCTCCACAGGCTCTTGATGTTCCTGACATAGACAGCTATATCGGTCTTATGCACACTCTGTTTACCCTTGAAGATATTTACGGTCTTACTGTCAGTGAAGCAGACGGAGAGGTATGCTTAAAGGTCAACAAGGACAAAGGCAGAGAAGCATATGAACTCCTCAAAATGCTGTATGCTTGGAAAGAACAGGCAGACAAGCTATCTTCCGAAGAAATCAACAGAGAAGAATACGATAACTGGCGTTACCATTATCCAGAGTTCGACACCACACAGCGTTGGGCAAAAGTTCCATCACAGGAATTAAGTGACGCTCTCGTGGAAGCATTCAAAGACCACTTGAAAGATAAATAAGCACCTACAGGACCTGCCACTGGCAGCTCCCTACAGATGCTTTGGCAACGACAAAAAAGCCCTTAACTATGGTTATTAACCACAGCTAAGGGCTTAGTTTATAATATGGAATTTGTTCAGAGCCAAGCTCCGAACTTTAGTCTGCAAGCCACCTGTTAATTGTTCCGTTACCCATAAACCACTGGATAACAAGAATAATGGCACTTGCTATGACTGTTATCAATTTGTTATCAAAAGACTAATCGAAATCGCTGAAACCCGCATAAACACTGGCTTTTTTAAGCAACTCGATTTATTCAAACTCAATCGTAGCCGGCGGTTTCCCCGTACAATCATACAGTACGCGGTTTACACCTTTTACCTCATTGACAATTCGGCTTGTGACTTTTCCAAGTACTTCCCACGGAAGTTCTGCGGATTCTGCGGTCATGAAGTCGGATGTGAGGACGGCACGAAGTGCGATGGCATAGTCATAGGTTCTGACATCGCCCATGCAGCCTACGGAACGCATATTGGTCAGGGCTGCGAAGTACTGACCGAGTGTGCGGTCGATACCTGCTTTTGTGATCTCCTCGCGGTAGATAGCGTCTGCATCCTGTACGATGCGTACCTTCTCTGCGGTTACCTCACCGATGATACGAACGCCAAGTCCCGGACCCGGGAACGGCTGACGGTATACCAGATTTTCCGGAATACCAAGCTCCAGACCGGCGCGGCGGACCTCATCCTTAAACAGCATACGCAGCGGCTCGATGATCTCCTTGAAATCTACGTGTTCCGGAAGTCCGCCTACGTTGTGGTGGGACTTGATAACAGCGGATTTTCCAAGACCGGACTCAATTACATCCGGGTAAATCGTACCCTGTACGAAGTAATCTACTTTGCCAATCTTCTTTGCTTCTTCCTCAAATACGCGGATGAACTCTTCGCCGATGATCTTACGCTTGCGCTCCGGATCGGTTACACCTGCCAGCTTGTCGTAGAAACGCTGCTGTGCATTGACACGGATGAAGTTCAGCTTGTACGGACCGTTCGGACCAAATACTGCCTCTACCTCGTCACCCTCGTTTTTACGAAGCAGACCGTGATCGACGAATACGCAGGTCAGCTGGTCGCCGATCGCTTTCGCCATCAGGACGCCTGCTACGGAAGAGTCTACACCGCCGGACAGAGCCAGAAGGGCACGACCATTTCCTACTTTTTTACGGATTTCTTCGATGGATTTCTCTACGAACGCATCCATCTTCCAGTCACCTGCACAATGGCAGACACTGTATACGAAGTTATGCAGCATCTTGGAGCCTTCCTGTGTATGAAGTACCTCCGGATGTGCCTGGATGCCGTACCAGCCTTTTTCTTCATTTTCCATACCTGCAATCGGGCAGACCGGAGTATGGGCTGTCACACGGAAACCTTCCGGCATCTTGGAAATATAGTCGGTATGGCTCATCCAGCATATGGTCTTCGGGGATACATCCTCATACAGCTTAGATGTTGTGTCTACCTCTACCTCAGTCTTTCCGTATTCGCTGACCGGTGCTGTGGCAACCTCGCCACCTAACAGGTAGGACATCAGCTGTGCGCCATAGCAGATACCCAGTACCGGGATTCCCAGATCAAAGATTTCCTTTGAACATCTCGGAGATTCCTCCTTGTATACACTGTTCGGTCCGCCGGTGAAAATGATACCCTTCGGGTTCATCTCTTTGATTTTTTCCAGCGGCAGGGTGTAAGGATGAACCTCACAATATACGTTACACTCTCTTACTCTTCTGGCAATCAACTGATTGTACTGTCCGCCAAAGTCCAGTACAATGATCATCTCTTTCTCCACGAGTATTCCTCCTATAATTTTATGCTGCGATCCGTACTTCATCAACTTGTAGCTTCGAATCAACTTCCAGGATTTATGGTCACACGCTTGCACAACATGTGAACTGTAACAGTCATACTGCTGCCGCAGGTAATCACTCCGTTCCAGCTCCATCGCCGCCAATCGAAAAATAACCGGTCGCAATCTGTTCAGCAGCTATACCACGTTCTCTTCCTGTCAATTCCTGTAACTTTTATTATAAAATACCCGGCAATTAAAGACAAGCCATTTTTACGGTATTTTCAGGCACTTTTTTCAGAAAAATGCTTTTCGATTCAATTCAAGTCGAACATCCGTGAGACTTGGCGCGTGATTCTGGTCAGCGAAGCATCGGCAAAATCCGCTACCAGTATGATATCGTACGGAATTTTCAGTGCAGAAAATTCCTATCCGCAAGTAAAAATGCATATTCTATGCAGAATCACTGCGCATCCTCGCGGAGCGTTTATCTCAACCGGAGACCTAACTCCCACTAAGACAAATTTGTTATTACTCGCCACCTAAAGAGGTGGGGGCTTCTCAACTGAGAGCAAAGGATGAAAATTATTATACTATTTGCATTGTGCAGATATGCACACCCTGCGCTTTCATCTCGGTAATTGAATTGCCGAGGATTCCCGCTTATTGTCCTAAACATTTAAATATTTCTTCACATACTTCCCCGTATACGATCCCGGCGTCGCTGCCACCTCTTCCGGTGTTCCTTTCGCAATCACGGTTCCGCCGCCCTCGCCGCCTTCCGGTCCGATGTCGATCAGGTAGTCAGCAGTTTTGATGACATCCAGGTTATGCTCAATGACAACCACGGTATTTCCACCATCCGACAAACGTCTTAATATCTCAATCAGACGATGTACATCGGCAAAATGAAGTCCCGTAGTCGGTTCGTCCAGAATATAGATCGTCTTGCCGGTTCCACGCTTGCTCAGCTCCGTCGCCAGCTTGATTCGCTGTGCCTCACCGCCGGACAGCTCGGTGGACGGCTGTCCCAGGCGGATATAGGAAAGTCCTACATCGTAGAGTGTCGCAATCTTCCGGTGTATGGACGGCACATTTTCGAAGAATTTCATCGCCTCCTCGACCGTCATATTGAGGACATCATAGATGCTTTTCCCTTTATATTTGACCTCCAGCGTTTCCCGGTTATAGCGCTTGCCGCCGCAGACCTCACACGGCACATAGATATCCGGCAGGAAATGCATCTCGATCTTGATGATACCGTCGCCGGAGCACGCCTCACAGCGCCCGCCTTTTTTATTGAAGCTGAAACGTCCTTTATTGTAGCCTTTTGCCTTGGCATCCGTAGATGCCGCAAACAGATCCCGGATCAGATCAAATGCCCCCGTATAGGTTGCCGGATTGGAACGCGGCGTCCGCCCGATCGGAGACTGGTCGATCGCGATAATCTTATCGAGCTGCTCGACGCCCTCGATGGATTTATGTTTTCCCGGAATCGTGTGTGCTCGGTTCAGCTTCTTTGCCAGCGCTTTATAAAGAATCTCATTGACAAGTGAGCTCTTTCCCGAACCGGAAACGCCGGTGACGCAGGTCATCACGCCCAGCGGGAATTTGACGTCGATATTCTTAAGATTATTTTCCGCTGCGCCTTTCACCGTCAGCCAGCCGGCCGGTTTTCTCCGCTCGGACGGCACCGGAATCTGAATGCGCCCGCTCAAATATGCACCGGTAATCGATTTTTCATTTTTCATGATCTCTTCCGCTGTGCCGATCGCCACGACCTCGCCGCCGTGTTCGCCTGCGCCCGGACCGATGTCCACGATACAGTCTGCCGCGCGCATCGTATCCTCGTCATGCTCAACCACCAGAACTGAATTTCCCAGATCCCGCAGGTGTTTCAGGGTATCCAGAAGCTTGTCGTTGTCCCGCTGGTGAAGTCCGATACTCGGCTCGTCCAGAATATATGCCACACCGACCAGACCGGAGCCGATCTGGGTTGCCAGGCGGATTCGCTGCGCCTCGCCGCCGGACAGCGTGCCAGTCGCACGCGACAGGGAAAGGTATTCCAGACCGACATTGATAAGGAAGCTGATCCTCGCCCGAATCTCTTTCAAAATCGGCGCACCAATCGCCTGCTGCATCGGCGTCAGCTCCAGCGCATCGATAAATTCGCGGAATTTGACGATCGACATATCGGTCGCCTCGAAAATATTTTTCCCGCCAACCGTGACTGCCAGAGATTCCTTCTTTAATCGCTGCCCCTTGCAGGCTGGACACGGCGTGATCCGCATAAATGTCTCATATTCCGCCTTCATTGAATCAGAGAACGTCTCACGGTATTTGCGGTTCATGCTCTGAATCAGCCCCTCAAAGGCAATATCATAAATTCCCTCGCCACGCTGTCCACGGTAATACACCTTCACAACCTTGCCGCCGGTTCCGTAAATTAAAATATCATGGATCTCCTTCGGATAATCTTCAAACGGGGTATCCAGACTGAAATCGTATTCTTTTGCCAATGCATTTAAGATCGCGCCGGAAAAGCTCGTTTTGTCCGTGCAGGACTGCCATCCCATCGCCGTGATCGCACCCTGATTGATGCTCAGGCTCTTGTCTGGAATCATCAGATCCTCATCAAACTCCATCTTATATCCCAGACCGAAGCAGTCCGGGCACGCACCAAATGGGTTGTTGAAAGAGAAGCTGCGCGGTTCGACCTCATCCACGCTGATACCGCAGTCCGGGCAGGAAAAATTCTGGCTGAACGTCAGGGTATCGTGCTTTTCTTCGCCGTTTTCATCCCGCACCGCCGTATCGGTCAGCATCAGACCATTGGAGAGACCCATGACCGTTTCAATCGAATCCGAAAGGCGTTTCTCAATCCCCGGCTTGACCACCAGGCGATCGACCACAATCTCAATATTGTGCTTGATATTTTTATCCAGCGTGATCTCCTCGGAAAGCTCGTATAAGCTGCCGTCCACCCGCACACGGACATAACCGCTCTTCTTTGCCTGCTCCAGCACTTTCTCGTGGCGTCCTTTCCGCCCGCGCACGACCGGGGCAAGAAGCTGGATCTTTGTGCGCTCTGGCAGCGCCATGATCTGGTCAACCATCTGATCGACCGTCTGGCGGCGGATCTCACGACCGCACTTCGGGCAATGCGGAATACCGATCCGTGCGTACAAAAGACGCATATAATCATAGATCTCCGTCACTGTGCCGACCGTCGAACGCGGATTCCGGTTCGTCGATTTCTGGTCGATAGAGATCGCCGGGGACAAGCCCTCGATGCTCTCGACATCCGGCTTTTCCATCTGACCTAAGAACTGACGCGCATAAGACGACAGGGACTCCATATACCGCCGCTGCCCTTCGGCATAGATCGTGTCAAATGCCAGAGATGATTTACCCGAACCAGAAAGTCCGGTCAGGACGACCAGCTCATTTCTCGGAATATCAATGGAAATGTTTTTCAGATTGTGCTCATTGGCACCTCGTATCTTTATATATTGCTTCGCCATATCTGTACCTCAATTATCATTGACTCTGCTCTGTTTTATCATGTCGCTGCTGACTTATTTTATAGTCATTATAGTCACAGTCTTCCCTGTAATTATGCTTAGTATAACACATTCCAAAAGCCTTTGCAAACATTTGTTCTGTTTGATAAAATTGAATCAGCTAAACATAGATATTCCTTGGGAATAGAAGTCAAACTTTTCATCAATTCTAATACAAAAAGGGCACCTCCGCCCGACTCCAAACCTAGCATGGAGACCAAACAAAAATACCCTTTCGTCCTATTTCATTTTTTCACGCATTCATTTTATTTCACGATTTTTCGTTTCCCGAAGATACACCAGCCAGTACCCGCCTCCAATCACCAGCATCCCGCCGATCATATTTCCGATCGTAGCCGGAATCAGATTATTGAGAATAAAGGTTCCGATCGTCAGCCCTTCCGCTGCCAGACCGTACTCGCCCATGATCATCAGCCCCGCCGGGATGTAAAACATATTGGCGATGCAATGCTCGAAGCCGCAGAGAATGAAAATCGCCACCGGCGGATAAAGCGCTAGAATTTTGCCAGATACCTGCTCGGAGCTCATCGCCGCCCAGACTGCAATACAAACCAGCACATTACAGAGAACCGCACGGCACAGCACCTCCGGCAGAGTCAGGGTCACCTTGGAAACGGCTGTATTCAGAAGAACCTGCGCCAGATCGCCGCCGTACAGGCTTGGAATATGCCCGTAGACAAATAAAACCGCCACAAAGATCGCGCCAATCAGATTTCCCAGATAGACAAACAGAAGATTTTTAAACAGACCGCCCACGGAAATCCGTTTCTGCAGCGCCGAGATCGTCATCAGGCAGTTCCCAGTGAAAAGTTCCGCCCCGGTGCAGACCACCAGCGCCAATCCTGCCGGGAATACGAGTGCCGAAGCAATCCGCGATGCCGAGGCATTTGTCATTGCTGCCGAGGCAACCGAAGCCCCCGCGCCTGCCAGCGCGATGAACATTCCGGCGAAAAAGCCGAGTATCAGCATATGAGACACCGGAAGTTCCGCCTTTTTTCTGCCCGTCTCCACATAATTTTCTGCAATCTGTTTCGATGCAATCATAGATTTTCCTCCCATCAGCCTTTCTATGTCCGAAATTCATTTTTCAAATTCTTCCTTTTATCTTCTGAATTTCCGAACTTGCCACATCGTTTTATAACCTTTCCTTCCATTTCAAACAGAAAAAGACGGTTTTCGTCCGATCTTTCTGTTCTATCCCTTTAAAATCTTTGACAAACAACCGTCTTTTCTATTATTTCTATATCATTTCTGATGTCGTCCTATCATCTCAAGCCGCCATCTGACATCACCTATCAAGGGCTTCCCTTATTATTTCATGTGACTACTTTTTGCAGCCCTCCCACAAATCCTATAAGTTCCCCTTCATTTTCCTACCGTTCCTCCCGGAAATAATTCTCGCCCAGATGCGCCGGGATATGCGCCCCTTTATTCTTACGCATCGACGCGATCACCAGCACCAATGCGGTGATAATGAACGGAAGGGCATCGAAAAATGCCGTTGGAATCGCATACGTGTTTTTCGGCACATAGTATTTCAGCACGCGCAGAGCCCCGAAAATAAAGGAACCGTAAATAACATTGATCGGCTTCCACGCCGCGAAGATAACGAGGGCAACGGAAATCCAGCCAAGACCGCCGACGCTGTCGCGCAGCCACACACCGCCGTTGATGATCATGGAGCAATATGCACCGCCGATGCCGCAGATGGCACCTGAGAGCAGGATATTGATGTATCTCCACTTCGTAACTTCGATTCCCACTGCGTCCGCTGCGCCCGGATTTTCTCCGATCGCCTGCACATTTAAACCAACCTGTGTTTTATATAAGTAGAAACTCGCCACAATCGCGATGATGATTCCAAGATAAACGAACGGGTTATAGGAAAATAATAATTCTCCGACCACCGGCAGATCACTGAGTCCCGGGATGTGGATGTTACGCATCTGTGCCGTCACCGCATCCGGAAGTTTCAGGGTGCCGTTCTCTGATTTTTCCAGCATAAAGACGCCGATAAAATTGGCTAATCCGACGCCGAAAATCGTCAGGGTCAATCCCGTTACGTTCTGATTTGCCATAAATGTGACAGTCAAAACACCGTAAATCAATGCCGACAGCATTCCAGCCACCGCCGCAGCTAACAGCGCCGCAACAAAGTTATCCGTCTGATAGCCGACCATGAATCCGGCGCACGCGCCAATCGACATCATGCCCTCGACGCCCAGATTCAGATGTCCGACCTTCTCACTCAAAATTTCGCCAACCGTGCCAAACAGGAAAGGCGTACCCGCCAATACAGCCGCCACCAGAAATTTAATTACGATCTCGCTGCTCATGCGCGTGTACCTCCTTTTCCGCGAAATACAAATTGATACCGGATAAACAGTTCACATCCCAGAATGAAGAACAGGATGATTCCCTGCAGCACATCCGCACAGTCCGAGGACAATCCGAACGAAGACTGAACTACGCTGCTTCCTTTTTCCAGTACGCTGAACAAAAAGGTAACCAGCAGAATTACCGGCGGATTCAACTGTGCCAGCCATGCCACGATGATCGCCGTAAATCCGACACCTCCGGCAACTGCCGTCGTCAGCGTGACATCCGAACCGGTCGCCTGCACCATGCCGCCGATGCCGCAGACAGCGCCGGACAGAAACATCGTCCGCAGAACCACTTTTTTTACATTCATGCCGGCATAGCGAGCCGTCTCCTGGCTCTCTCCCACGACGCTGATCTCATATCCCTGCTTGGAACGATTTAAGTAAACCGCTATCACTGCCACCAGAATCAGCGCAATCACCCAGCCGAACTGGATGCCGAACACCTTATCGAGCGCCGCATTCTTATTGAAACGGGCAATCTTCGCATATCCCTGGGAACCTGGGTCACGCCATGCGCCCTCTCTCAAAAATACGATGACATTCAACGCGATATAGTTTAACATCAGCGTAAACAGCGTCTCGTTCGTATCATACCGGGTCTTAAACCACGCCGGAATGAGTCCCCACAGACCTCCGCCGATCGCGCCTGCCAAAAACATCACGAGCACCAGCAGCCAGTGATTCCAGTTCGCATGGAACAGTGCAAAATACGAGGCAAAAATACCGCCCATAATGATCTGTCCCTCGGCTCCGATGTTCCAGAATTTCATTTTAAATGCCAGCGTCACGCCCAGCGACGCAATTAAAAGTGGAATCATGATTTTGACCGTCGCCTGTATCGCCATCTCGCTTCGCAGCGCTCCGGTTACAATCGTCTGATAAATGACAAATGGATTCTGCCCAATCAGCAGGATAAAGAATCCGCCTGCCACCAGAGCCAGCACGATCGCCTCCAGACGGAGGATCAATGTTTCTCTTTTTCCAAGTTCCGCCTTTTTTACAACGCGGATCCACGGTTCTTTCATGCCTGTTCCTCCTTCTTTTCGGATGCCATACTCTTATCCAGCCCCAGCTCGCCCGCTTCGGTACCGGTCATCATCAGTCCCAGCTGTTCTTTCGTGAGCTTCTTCGCATCCACAATACCCGTGATCTTTCCATGGCAGAGTACCATGATCCGGTCTGAAAGCTCCAGAAGCACATCCAGATCCTCGCCGATATAGACAACCGCCACGCCCTTTTTCTTCTGCTGGTTCAGGAGGTCGTAAATCAGATAGGAAGAATTAATATCAAGCCCTCGCACCGGGTAAGCCGTGATCAGCACCTGCGGGCTCGACTCAATCTCACGTCCCAAAAGTACCTTCTGGACATTGCCCCCCGACATCATACGCACCGGCGTATCAACGCCCGGCGTCACGATTCCCAGTTCTCCGATCAGGCGTTCTGCCATCTCCCTCGCCGGTTTCCGGTCTACAAACAATCCTTTCCCTTCCGAATAGGACTTGAGCAGCATATTATCAACCATCCCCATTGAAGCAACCAGTCCCATGCCGAGACGATCCTCCGGCACGAAACTCATACTGATTCCGAGGCGGATGATCTCCGCCGGAGTCTTACCGATGATATTTTCCTTACGGTACAAAATAGCGCCCTTTTTCGCGTCCATCAACCCAGTCAGCGTCTCGCAGAGTTCTTTCTGACCGCTTCCGGCAACACCGGCAACGCCCAGAATCTCGCCTGTTTTAATCTCAAAAGAAATATCATCCAGCGCCACGCCGCCGTCACTCTTATCGACGGTCAGATCGACAATCTTCAAAATAGTCTCTCTCTTCTCCATCTCCGGGCGCTCGATATTCAGGCTGATTGGTCGTCCAACCATAAGCTCCGTAAGTTTCTTCTCATCACATCCGGCGGTTTCTACCGTCTCGATGCTCTTTCCTTTTCGCAGAATCGTGACACGGTCACTGATAGAAAGGACCTCATTTAATTTATGGGTAATAATAATAATCGCACAGCCCTGTTCCCGCATCCGGCGCAGGATTTTAAACAGCCGCTCCGTCTCCTGCGGCGTCAGGACTGCCGTCGGCTCGTCCAGAATCAGGATCTGGGCGCCTCTATATAATACCTTCAGGATCTCGACCGTCTGCTTCTCGCTGACCGACATGTCGTAGACCTTTTTCTCCGGTTCAATTTCAAGTCCAAATGACTGTCCAAGCGCTTCAATTTTTTCCCGCAACGCCTTTCTTCCCAGCCGTTTTCCCTTGGTTCCCAGCACGATATTATCCATCGCACTGAACACATCCACCAGTTTGAAATGCTGATGAATCATACCTATTCCTAAATTTCTCGAATCTACCGGCGAATTTATGGAGACTTCTTTTCCTCCAACCAGAATCGAACCGGCATCTGGGTGGTAGATACCGGAAAGCATGTTCATGAGCGTTGTCTTACCGGAACCATTTTCTCCCAAAAGTGCCATAATCTCGCCGTACCGGACGGTCAGATCAATCTTATCGTTCGCCACGACGCTTCCGAATGCTTTCGTGATCTGCCTACACTCAATGGCATACTGTTCTGTCATATCGTCACCTCAAATGAATATTTAACCAATTTTTTATCAATTTCCTAAAAAAGAAAAAAGAGGTGCCGCAAATGAAAGTGGATCCATTTGAAGCTGCCTCCTTTTATCTGTTATATACTCTTGAAATCTGCAACACCCGGAAGTGTTTCCGAACCTGTTTCAGCATCGCTTCCAGGTATATAATTCCGTGATTATTTCTCTACGATGTTCTTGAAGTACCAGTGAATATTGCCTGTGATATCTGCATCAGACATATGCTCGCCCTCGGTGCCAACGGTGGTTCCGTCGTTGCACTCGATCACGCCATCAAATACATCCCAGTCGCCAGACTCGATCTTCGCACGTGCCTCATCGATCTTCTCCTGCGTACCATCTACGCACAGGTCAGATAACGGGGAAATGTCTACCAGACCTTCCTCCAGACCGCCGAAGTAGTTCTCGCCTGTCCATGTACCATCAATCAGATCCTGTACAGCTTTGGTATAGTAAGCGCCCCAGTTCCAAACGGTGGAGGTCAGAACTGCCTTCGGAGCATCCTTGCTCATATCAGAGTTGTAACCAACACCAAATACGCCAGCTTCCTCAGCTGCCAGCTGCGGGTTCGGTGTATCGCAGTGCTGTCCAATGACATCACAGCCCTCGTTGATCAGGGCTACGGCTGCCTGTTTCTCACCTTCCGGATCGTACCAGCTGTTGGTGGTCTTGATGTAAACGGTTGCATCCGGGTTTACAGAATATACACCCATTGCAAATGCGTCACATCCGCCGGTAACCTCGGCATTGTCCTTGCCCCAGGCGCCGACATAACCGATCTTATTGCTCTCTGTCTTTAAACCAGCCGCGATACCAGTGAGGTAACGAGACTGATAAATCCGTCCAAAATAATTGTTAAAGTTCACACCGTTGGATTTGTAGCCGGTTGCATGGGAGAAGATAACGTCCGGATATTCTTCTGCCAGTGCCTCGCATGCATCCATGTAGCCCCAGCTTGTCGCGAAGATAATCTGGCATCCTTCCTCGACACACTCGCGCATTGCTGTCTCGATGGCAGTCTGATCATCGTCCGCTACGTTGTTCTTGCGGATAATCTGATCATCCTCCAGACCAACGGCTTTCTGCATCGCTACGATACCCTGATCATGCGTATAGCTGTAACCGGAACCATCCGCCGGATTTCCAATATGAATCACTCCGACCTTCAGATCCTCTTTAGCAACTGCCGGCATCACGCCCTCTGCTGCCTCGCCTGCTTCTGTGTCTGCCGCGTCAGCTCCCTTTTCCTCCGCTGCCTTCGTATCTGCTGTATCAGAAGACGAAGAAGAACAGCCTGCACACAGGGACAGCGCCATGGCAGCGCTCAGTAACACGCTTACTACTTTTCTCATAACATTTCCTCCTAAGAATGCCTGCGAATGCGGTTCTTTCCCTTTCTCATCGTTTGTCAGAATTCCCTCGCGGAACCTGAAATCCGAAAATAAAACCGCATTCCCGAAAATTTGGATCGATACAGGAGATATTATTGCATATTTACAGACGATTTTCAAGGAATTTGCCTGATTTTTACTGTGATATTTATTAATTTCTTTTCATAAGTTTTACTTATTTCTGTTTTCCTCCTGTAATCCCCCGATATGCAGGAAGGGAACACCGGAGGAATCAGCTGCCAGCATCTTTTTTCGACGCAGATAACACAAAAACAGGCACCAGACATTTCCTTTCAAAATGCCTGATACCTGCTCAGCTCACTGTAACTGATTTCTCTTATAACTTCGGCAAACACGTAACCGTCCACCTTATAATACACGGCTCTGTTTTAAGCCTCTGCCTCGCCATCTTCTTTCTTCTCTTCCAGAATCTTCATAAACTCCTCACCGGTGATCGTCTCCTTATCCAGAAGATAGTCTGCCAGCTCATGAAGCTTATCCTCATGCCCGGAAAGAATAGCTTTCGCTTTCTCATACGCGCTCTTTACCAGCGCAATCACTTCCTCATCGACCCTCGCCGCCGTCTCTGCCGAACAAGCCAGGGAAGTATCGCCGCCTAAGTAGGCGTTGTTGACCGTCTCGAGCGCTACCATGCCGAAATGGTCACTCATGCCGTAACGCGTCACCATCGCACGGGCGATCTTGGTTGCCTGTTCGATATCATTCGAAGCCCCTGTCGTGATAGAATGGAAGATCAGCTCCTCCGCCGCACGGCCGCCGGTCAGTGTCACGATCTTGTTGAACGCCTCTTCCCTGCTCATCAGGAAGCGCTGATCCGCCTCCACCTGCATCGTATATCCGAGTGCCCCGGAGGTTCGCGGCACAATCGTGATCTTGTGGACCGGAGCCGAGTGCGTCTGCAGCGCCGCTACCAGCGCATGACCGATCTCATGGTAGGAGACAATCTTCTTCTCATCCCCGGAAACACCGGCATCCTTCTTCTGATATCCGGCAATAACCGTCTCGACACTCTCTTCCAGATCCTGCTGGGACACGGTCTTTCGTCCCATCCGGACTGCCCGCAGCGCCGCCTCATTGACAATGTTTGCCAGCTCCGCGCCGCTCGCACCGTTGGTGGCACGGGCGATCTCATTGTAATCCACACTCTCATCCACTTTAACCTTTTTGCCATGGACTTTCAGAATTGCCTCACGGCCTTTCAGATCCGGCAGCTCTACCGGAATCCGGCGGTCAAAACGTCCCGGACGAAGCAACGCCGGATCGAGGGATTCCGGACGGTTGGTCGCCGCCAGAATGACAACACCCTTCTTGCCGTCAAAACCATCCATCTCAGTCAGAAGCTGGTTCAGCGTCTGCTCGCGCTCGTCATTGCCGCCCATGCCGGCGCCGTCACGCTTCTTACCAATCGTATCGATCTCGTCGATAAATACGATACACGGCGCTTTTTCATTGGCCTGTTTAAATAAATCACGCACCTTCGCCGCACCCATGCCGACAAACATCTCAACAAATTCCGAACCGGAGATCGAGAAGAACGGAACGTGTGCTTCCCCGGCAACGGCCTTCGCCAGCATCGTTTTACCGGTTCCTGGAGGTCCGACTAACAGGGCGCCCTTCGGCAGCACCGCACCGATCTCCGAGTATTTTTCCGGCTTATGCAGGAAATCGACAATCTCTTTTAATGCATCCTTCGCCTCTTCCTCGCCAGCCACATCTGCAAATGTGATACCCGTCTCGGATTCTGCATAAATCTTCGCATTCGACTTGCCAAACGTCATTGCGTTGCCAGGTCCGCCACCCATCCGTTTCATCAACGAACGTCCCATGAGCTGTCCGATTCCCACAAAGAGAACCAGCGGCAGGATCCAGGTCAGCAGGAAATTCAGCAGCGGTGACGCCTGTGTGTTGATCTCCGCACTGTATTTCACATCCTTACCATCCAGCAGATCATACAGGTTGACACCCGGAATCTCGCCGGTTTTATAGGTGACATTCCACGCTGTGTTTTTATTGTCATTTTTTAGCGTATAAACGATCTCATTGTTCGTCGTCACATACACTTCATCGACATTATCTTCCTTCAACTGATCACTGAACTGGTCAAACCGCACCTGCTGCGTCCGATCCATCATAGATGGAAAGAGGAAAATATTTAACAGCATGACAATCAGCATAACCAATCCATAATAATATAAAAATGATTTTCTGGGCGGCTGCTTTCCGCCGCCGTTCGTGTTCTCTACCATAGATTGTTCTCCTTATTGTGAGTCTGTGACAGATGGTTTCTGTGTTTCTGTCACATCGTTTCGTGATACATTAACATATACAGCATTCTTTGTTATTTGTCAATCCATAATAGTAAATATTTATTTACTTTTTATATTTGTTGACCTTTTTGTCTGGATGTGCTAGAGTACAAGTAAATTGATGTTTCCTTGTTTGCAATTTATGTTTGTGAAATGGACCGCATTTTATTACTTTGATATTTAAATTTGGAGGTTTTCCTATGAATCCAGGCAAAAAAAATTCAAATCTTTTAAAAAACACCGGTATCCACTTCCTGGAGTTTGCACTCGGCTTTCTCTCCCTGGCGAAATGCCACTACCAGCCAAGCCATGATATGAAAGTCAACTCGCTTCCATTTTTTGCCCTGATCGCGCTCGACAGCTGGGCAGATCAGGACTATACCATGTCTGAGCTGGCGGACAAGCTGAGTATCACAAAGCAGCAGCTCTCCCATATGATCAAGGTTCTTGAGGAACGCGGTCTGGTCGAGCGGATCCATGATACAGCCAACCGCCGCCGCGTCTACATCCGCATCTGCGATTCCGGCCGTGAGATGATGAACCAGATGAAGCAGGAAATGCTGTCTTCCACCCTGTTTGGGCTGCGCTCTTACACCCCGGAAGAACTGGCATCGATGGACGAGTGCCTGTGCCGCCTGATGGAATTAATGAAGAAATTCAACTGTGAAACCGATGAACCTGCGAAGAATGTATCCGTATGATAAAGACACCGGAGACACTTTTTTCTCCGCTTTCTTTTAAATCCTGTATAATTGACTTTTGTAACGTCCAGCAGCATTCCGGATTGATTTCTCTGCCATTTCATCCTTTCATCCGTTCCGGTGTGTTCCACACCTCGGCAGAGTTTTCTTTCTGTGCCAATGGACGTTTCTCAATGATACAGAAAGAAGGTTCCTACATATTATGCCACAAATGATAGAAAATCATATTTTTCCACACGCTGCTCATAGCAAGCACACTCTCCCCCTCTCATCCAGGCAAACTTCTGCTGCCATTCCACGCCTTTCCGGTCAAACGCGTGCTGCCGCACCTGCAAGAGCCCAAAAGGCCGCGGACGAATTTGCCCGCTACCTGCTCACGCGCAACCTTGCCGATGAGACACTCCGCGCTTACACTTATGCGGTACGGCAGTATTTTACCTATTACCGTGACATTACCTACCCCAATTTAAAGCTATACAAAATCTTTCTGCTCGAACACTACAAGCCGCAGACCATCAACCAGCGGATCCGGGCTTTGAATGCCTACCTGGATTTTAAAAAGCTCTATCCCGGGCATCTTCCCATGGTAAAAATCCAGCAGAAAACCTATCTGGATCACATGATCAGCGAGGCGGATTATGAATACCTGAAACGCTGCCTGCTTCGGGATGAACGGTACACTTACTATTTTCTCATCCGTTTCATGGCGGCAACCGGCGTCCGGGTCAGCGAAGTGATTCAGTTCCAGGCAGAAGATATTTTCTCCGGCTATAAGGACATCTATTCCAAAGGAAATAAAGTCCGGCGCATCTACATCCCACAGTCACTCCGAACCGATACCCTCAAATGGCTTTCCTTTCTCCACAAATCCCACGGTCCCATCTTCCTCAACCGCTTCGGTTCCCCCATCTCTCCAGGCGGCATCCGCAGCCAGCTCAAAACCATCGCCCTCTCCTACCACATGACACCGGAAATGGTACATCCGCATGCATTCCGCCACCGGTTTGCCAAGAGTTTTATCGAAAAATGCGGCGATATTTCCCTGCTGGCGGATCTGTTAGGACACGATAGCATCGAAACAACCCGGATTTACCTGATGAAATCGAGTCAGGAACAGCAGACGGTGATTGACCGGGTGGTGACGTGGTAGGCACAGGCGTGTGAAAACCATAAAAGGGGAAAGAACTGCCATTTTCCACAATTCTTTCCCCTTTATTATAAATTTATTTTTTCTCTGCTTCCACAATCACGAGCTCATATGGAAGTGCTTCCTCAGCGCTATCGGTTCTAATGTTTTTAACTGACCGTTCTACCGCATTCTTTTTTTCTCTTGCTTCCCACTATCCAGCTTTGTCTCAACATTCTGTTCCGCCTTCTTTTCAGAATCTTCCTCCTTTTCTGCTGTTCTACTAATAAGACGATGGGAAATTTCATTTGGTTTTACATATTTGCAATTTTTTTAACAACTTTTCTTTCCAAATAAATATTTTTCAAAACGGAAGTTAGAAGAACCAGATGGATAATAGAAAACGCATAAAGATATTACAGGCATAAAAAAAGCCCGGCAGAAAGAAAATGTGCTATGACATTCTCTCCCTACCGGACTTTTCCTAATATTAAATTTTCTTACAGCACCTTACTCAAAAATGCCTTCAATCTTTCGCTCTTTGGATGCTCAAAGAACTCCTTCGGTTCGTTTTCTTCGATGAAGTTGCCGCCCTCCATGAACATAACGCGGGTTGCCACCTCGCGGGCGAAGCCCATCTCATGGGTAACCACGACCATCGTCATGTGTTCCTCGGCAAGCTGACGCATTACGTTTAATACCTCGCCTACCATCTCCGGGTCAAGCGCAGAGGTTGGCTCGTCAAAGAGCATCACATCCGGATGCATTGCCAGTGCGCGTACGATCGCCACACGCTGTTTCTGACCGCCGGAGAGCTGTCCCGGATAGGCGGATGCCTTTTCCTTTAATCCGACACGCTCCAGAAGTTTCAATGCCTCCGTCTCCGCCTCGTCCTTCGGGCGTCCGAGCAGTTTCATCGGTGCTAGCGTCATATTATCAAGAATCGTCATATGCGGGAACAGGTTGAACTGCTGGAATACCATTCCCATTTTCTGACGGAGTTTGTCAATGTTTGTCTTCGGATCCGTGATATCCGTTCCCTCAAAATAGATGTGTCCGCCGGTCGGTGTTTCCAGCAGGTTCATGCAGCGCAGAAATGTGGATTTACCGGAACCGGATGGTCCGATCACGCAGACAACATCCCCCTTGCGTATCTGGGTGGAAATATTGGTCAGGACCTTTAAATCACCGAACGCCTTGGAAAGGTCATTGATGTCAATTATCACTTCTCCGTTTTGTACGTTATCGTTCATTCTTTCTCAGGCTCCTTTCCAGATTCTGTGCAAAGTGGTTGAAGATCATCGTCAGCGCCAGATAAACAGCAGCCACGATCAGAAGCGGTGTCCACGCGTCATACGTTCTGGAACGGATGATATCACCGCCCTTTGTCAGATCCTGCACCGCCACGTAACCGGCTACCGAAGTCTCTTTCAGAAGAACAACAAACTCATTGCAAAGCGCCGGAAGTACGTTTTTAAACGCCTGCGGCATAATAATATAACGCATCGTCTGGACATAGTTAAAACCAAGGCTTCGACCTGCCTCCATCTGTCCCTCGTCGATCGACATGATACCGGAACGGAAGATCTCCGCTACATATGCCGCCGAGTTAAGACCAAACGCGATCACACCGACAAAGACGCCGGCAAATACACGCGATACAAAAATACAGTAATAGAAAATCATCAACTGAATGACAACCGGCGTTCCCCGGATGACCGTCAGATATACCTGGCAGACACCATTTAAAAATTTCATTTTACCGGTTTTGTCGTGAGTCGCACGGACAATCGCAATCAGCAGACCAAGGGCAATGCCGATCAGGGTCGCAAATAACGTGATGATCAGGGTATTTTTCAGGCCCCCTGTCAGATACTGCCACCTGTCATCCTTGATCAGGTTTAAATATAAGGCCTGCTTGAGTTTCTCCAATCCGTTTTCCTCCTTGTAAGATGATATAGACCCGAAAAAGGGCTGCTGCCGAATTTCATCTTTTTCATTCTGCAGCAACCTTTTTCTTAATCAAACAGATGTAGCTTTTTCTGTCAAATTATTCAGCGGTAATGTATTTTGCAACGATCTCGTCCAGTTTTCCAGACTCTTTCAGGTTTGCGATGGATGCGTTGATAGCGTCCAGAAGCTCTGTATTGCCCTTCTTAACTGCGATTGCGTACTCTTCTTCTGCGTACGGTGTTTCCAGAAGCTTTAAGCCGTCATTCTCGTCTACAAATACCTGTGCCGGTTTGTTGTCAATGATAACTGCATCGATCTTGCCAGTGGACAGTGCCTGTACTGCATCTGCGCCCTTGGAAAATCTCTGTACACTCTCCTCGCCGAAATCATCGGTGGAATAAAGGTCACCGGTGGTACCCTGCTGAACACCGATCTGTTTGCCCTTTAAATCATCCAGGGATTTGATGTCGCTGTCCTCGGTTACGATAACAGACTGAACGCCGGTTGCGTAAGTGTCAGAGAAATCCACCTGGGTCTGACGATCCTCGGTAACAGTCATGCCTGCTGCTGCGAAATCAGCTTTGCCAGACTGAACCTCCGGGATGATAGAATCGAATGCTACGTCGGTGATTTCCAGAGATGCTCCCATATCCTCGCAGATAGCGTTTGCAATATCTACGTCGATACCTACGATATCATTTCCATCGTGGTACTCATACGGTGCGAACTCAGCGTTGGTGGACATAACCAGAGTCTTTCCTGCAAATGCGCTGTCGCCAGCCTCTGCTGCCTCGCTGCCCTCTGCTGCCTCTGCGGTTGTCTCCTCATTCTCCTCTGCGGCTGCGGTTGTCTCTGCCGGTTTGGAAGAGCATGCTGCTAACGATGCTGCCATAGCAGTTGCCATAGCGATTGCTGCTAATTTCTTTTTCATAATAAATTCCTCCTCATTTCTATTCGCTGCTTTTGTATTTTTATGCAGTAAATACGAATATTCTTACTTTTATTACTGTATCTAGGAATACATTATACCGCATTTTTATAAATAATCAAGCCTGAATTCCTGTTTTTTACAGGGTTTTGTATGATTATGCATTCTTTTCCAATTTGTACGGTTCCAGTTACGGACAGATCTTGTTGTTAATTCTTGGCACGGGAGTTTAATAGTTGCATAATCAAAAAACGCAGAGTCTTTTTATATTTGTCATTCCTACACGAAAGCAAATGCCCGCACTTCTTACTCCGTATGTACGGATCTTCTGGATGATTCGGTTGGTGAAATTTTGAAAGTAAATGAAAGCAGATGACAGCTCGAAGAATGTTTCCGGTTTCCGAACGGATTATCAATTCATAACGAACAGTAAAATGAGAACAATTCCAAAAATGGACAAGGAAGAAAAAAATACTATAGTCTGCAACAGCAACAAAAATCGCTGCACCCCAGCAAATACAAGGGTTACAGCGATTTTATTTTCACTCAACTGCCAAAGACTGGTGTATCTGAACCTGGCTTTTCTATGGTCTTTCCGATGAATAGCTTGGCTGGCTTTTCATTGAGATTTCTTATGCTTTTTTTCGTTGACATTTAATACTGTTCAATGTATCATATAATCAAGAAATGGGTTTGTTACCGTACAGCTATTGCTCAAGCGGGGTGCTCGTTTCTTTTTTTATGTTCACCATGTCATACAGATATAAATTTCCGTCTGCAGCATTTCGTATCAACATTTCTATCCTGAATATATTAAATCATTCAAGAATACCTCGGTGCTCTTGTATCCAAAAGCAGACGCACCCTTTCTTACTTCCTCGAACATTTTTCCGCATCGATCGCCAGCACAAACATCAATGCATCCAATGCATATTCCGGCTCATTTACCTGAATAACATACGTGTCCGTCATATGGAACAGCTCTTTGCTGACACTGGCAACCGAATATCCCCTTTGATCGAGGATATTATAATCCCATTCCATAATCGAACCGTCGATATGCCAGCCATTGTAATCAATATTGTAATGCGGCATCAGGAAAGAGAATTCTTTACTCAAGCATCCGATATAGGTGCCTTTTTTATATATCTCAAATTTTGGCAGAAATGTCAGTACACGCTGAACAACCATTCCAATTTCATTGCCGTCTGCATCATATATCACCAACTTATGGCCCCAGGACAACTGGCCTTTTACCACATATACTGTATTGCCAAACTCATCATAAATATCATAACTGTCAAACCACGAAAATAACCGCTGTTTAAATAAAAGCTTCATAAAATCACCTCAAATATCATAATCCGTTCTCTTTTGTCCTCGCCCGGAAACAAATCCGATGTGTCAATCTCATCATAAAACATTAGCTGTTCCTCCGTCATCAGACAACTGATATATTCCTCCGATGGATAATAAAAAAACAGCAGTATCTCTCTCGGATTTTCGTAATAGGACTCATATATCCTGGCAAGAACAGAGTGCAATATCTCTACCGAAAATGGATTGAAAAAATAACACCGGTCCACTTCTGGAGGAAGCTCATAGTTCTCCGCACTGCTTAAGATAAAGGAAGTACGGTTTCCGGACACTGCCGTCTCCTTATTTTCTGCTGCCCCCTGATAAATACGTTCATCGTATTCGATTCCGATTGTTTTACTCCTTGTCTGATAGGACAAGTAAAAACAGACTCTTCCCTTGCCGGTTCCATAGTCCAATAAGGTATTATTCTTCCGAATTAATCCGCTGTTCGCCAACCGTTCCAGAACCACGTATGCCGTCGGTTCGTATGGGTATCGGTATTGATCCGCATGCGAATCATCTCTGCCGCTTGTTCGGATTTTCAGAAATCTATCCCATTGGGTCTCATTTTGGTTCATGGTATATCTCCCGTATCATTTACTCGATTCTTATATCTACAGAATATAGGAAATTGGCGGCGCTTGTCAACTTGCAGCTTTGGAAAGAAAAAAATTGCAAATATGTAAATCTCCCATCGTCTTATTATGGGCAGATCTTGTTGTTAATTCTTGGCAAATCTAATATTTCGTACTATAACTATTCTGTACCGTTTTCTCTGTACTGGGCATCTGCTTCCGTAAAGAGAATGTGCCTTGTCACATTCTCTCGCCGGGCGCGGTCGCTTACAGCATGATTCACAAGATACGGAACCATTCCTTAGGTTTTATTACGAAAGAAGGCTTTTTATGATTTCCCGTCTACTTACCTTAACTGCCTGGTCCATGACACCGCCCGCAGTCTGGTCTCCCTTTCATTTAGCATTTATGCTGATCGGCATCCTGCTCGCCGCCTTTGCCGCATGGAAATTGCGGACGCGCTCCGAAGCGTTCCGTCTGCATCTGCTCTTTGCCTGCGGTGTTTTTCTGGCATTTTCCGAGGTCTACAAACAGCTTTTTCTCTATTACATAGAAAACAACCGGCACTACGACTGGTGGTATTTTCCATTCCAGCTCTGCAGCCTGCCGATGTACCTCTGCCTGCTACTGCCCTTTGTTCCGCATAAATATCAACGTATTTTTTGCACTTTTATGTATAATTACAACCTGCTCGGTGCCGTCATGGTGTTCGTCGATCCGTCCGGTCTGATGCACCCGTACTGGACGCTGACCCTGCATGGATTTATCTGGCATATCCTTCTGATCTTCATCGGGCTGCTCATCGCCTTTTCCCGCATGGTGCTGCCAACCGCCAAAGGATTTTGGCAGTCTACAGCTGTATTTGCAGTCGGATGTGTCATCGCAACCATCATCAATGTTACCTCGCATCCGTATGGAAACGCGGATATGTTTTATATCACGCCGTACTACGCGACCACGCAGATTGTGTACTCCCAGATCGCTGCTAAATTTGGAATTTTTGCCGGAAATGCAGTGTATGTGCTTTCGATCATCCTGGGTGCCTGGTTGCTGCATCTCGTATATGAAATTCTCTCCCACAGAACCTGCCACTGACAGCCTCTTCCAGATGCATGGCAACTTTAAAAGAGCGCCAGCCCCGCATTCACAGCCGGGCAGACGCTCTTTTCTATAACAGCTCAATTAATTCACTGTCACGGTAAAATCCACTGAAACGACTCTGTAACAATGGATTTTACCCTTTTATTTTTATTTACTGAATCTCGCTATGGAACTCCTGCAGGGACTTAACCTCCAGATGTCCGTTCTTCTTGATACTTCTCAGAGCCTGTACGGTAGCCTTTGCTGCTGCCATGTTGGTGAAGTACGGAATCTTCGCCTTTACAGCTGCCTTACGGATGTAGCTGTCATCGCCTCTGCCCTTCTTATCGTTCGGGGTATTGATAATGATTGCCACTTCTCCGTTGGTAATCTTATCTAAAATGTTCGGACGGCCTTCGTTGATCTTGCATACCTTCTCAGCCGGAAGTCCTGCTGCTACCATCACATCACAGGTTCTGCCTGTACCCATCAGGGTAAAGCCACACTCGTAGAAGCCTCTTGCAACCTCGATAAGCTCTATCTTATCCTTGTCATTGACACTCAGGAGGACAGTTCCTGAGGAAGGAAGACGTGTCTGGGTTGCTTCCTGTGCCTTGTAGATAGCCTCACCAACGCTGGTGGACATACCAAGAACCTCACCGGTGGAACGCATCTCCGGTCCAAGTACCGGATCAACCTCCGGGAACATCTTGAACGGGAATACCGGCATCTTAACACCGTAGTGCGGAATCTTCTTCTCTTTCAGTGCCGGAACCGGTGACGGACGGCCTGTTAAGTAGGAAGTCATGATATCCGTTGCCAGTTTTACCATCTTGATGTTGCATACTTTAGATACCAGCGGCACGGTACGGGATGCTCTCGGGTTTGCCTCCAGCACGTATACTTCGCCGTCCTCGATTGCATACTGCATGTTCATCAGACCTACAACGTGCATCTCTTTTGCAATACGGCTTGTGTAATCACGGATTGTCTCTACCTGATCCTTGGTCAGATTTCTGGACGGAAGGATACAAGCGGAGTCACCGGAGTGGATACCTGCCAGCTCGATATGCTCCATAACAGCCGGAACAAATACGTTCTCGCCATCGCTGATAGCATCTGCCTCACACTCGGTTGCATGATGCAGGAAACGGTCAATCAGAATCGGACGATCCGGAGTTACACCGACAGCTGCTCTCATATAGAAGGTCATCGCTTCATCGTCATGAACAACCTCCATGCCGCGGCCGCCAAGTACATAGGACGGACGAACCATAACCGGGTAACCGATCTTATTCGCAATCTCTAATGCGTCATCAACGGTAACTGCCATGCCTGACTCCGGCATCGGAATCTGCAGTTTATCCATCATCGCACGGAACAGGTCACGATCCTCTGCCATGTCGATGGTTTCCGGAGTTGTACCCAGAATATTGACACCATATTTCTTCAGGTCTGCTGCCAGGTTCAGCGGTGTCTGACCACCAAACTGTGCGATAACTCCCAGCGGTTTCTCCTTATGATAGATGCTTAATACATCTTCCAGAGTCAGCGGCTCGAAATACAGTTTATCGGAGGTATCATAGTCTGTAGATACGGTCTCTGGGTTGCAGTTAACGATAATTGTCTCAAATCCAAGCTCTTTCAGAGCGATAGCTGCATGTACGCAGCAGTAGTCGAACTCAATACCCTGACCGATACGGTTCGGACCGCCGCCCAGAATCATGATCTTCTTGTTGTCGCTGCACGGACTCTGATCCTTGATGTGATAGCTGGAGAAGTAGTATGCAGAATCCGGTGTGGCACTTACGTGTACGCCCTCCCAGCCTTCTACGATACCTTCTTTGGTTCTTGCATCGCGGATCTCTTCCTCTGTAACGCCTAACAGCTCGCTTAAATATTTATCTGCAAAACCGTCCAGCTTCGCCTGGCGGAGAACCTCAACCGGCGGAACCTCGCCCTTATACTGCATCAGGCTTTCTTCCTCTTCTACCAGTTCTTTCATCTGCTGGATGAAGTAATGTTTAATCTTGGTTAATTCGAACAGCTCGTCTACGGTAGCGCCCTTACGAAGTGCCTCGTACATAATGAACTGACGTTCGCTGCTCGGAACATGCAGCATCGCAAGCAGTTCTTTTTTTGTCTTCTTATCGAAGTCTTTCGCATGACCAAGACCGTAGCGGCCTCTCTCCAGGCTTCGGATCGCCTTCTGGAATGCCTCTTTGTAGGTCTTTCCGATACTCATAACCTCGCCGACTGCCTTCATCTGGGTTCCCAGCTTGTCCTCTGCGCCTTTGAACTTCTCAAATGCCCAGCGTGCAAACTTGATAACAATATAGTCGCCGGACGGAACATACTGATCCAGAGTGCCGCTCTTGCCGCATGGAATCTCATCCAGAGTCATACCGGTTGCCAGCATCGCTGATACCAGTGCAATCGGGAAACCAGTTGCTTTGGATGCCAGTGCGGACGAACGGGAGGTTCTCGGGTTGATCTCGATAACAATATCACGGTCTGTCTTCGGATCGTGTGCCCACTGTACGTTGGTACCGCCGATTACCTGGATTGCTTCTACGATCTTGTAGGATTTCTCCTGCAGACGTTTCTGTACTTCTTCCGAAATGGTTAACATCGGAGCAGAACAGAAGGAATCTCCGGTGTGTACGCCCAGCGGATCAATATTTTCAATAAAGCAGACAGTGATCATGTTGTTCTTCGCATCGCGGACAACTTCCAGCTCAAGCTCTTCCCATCCAAGGATAGACTCCTCTACCAGAACCTGACCAACCATGCTGGCCTGCAGGCCTCTTGCACACACGGTCTTCAGTTCTTCTACGTTATATACAAGACCGCCGCCTTCGCCGCCCATGGTGTAAGCCGGACGAAGAACAACCGGATAACCCAGTTTATCTGCGATTGCCAGTGCATCCTCAACGCTGTAGGCAACCTCACTTCTAGCCATCTCGATACCCAGGCTTTCCATTGTATGCTTAAACTCGATACGGTCCTCACCACGCTCGATAGCATCAACCTGAACGCCGATTACTTTAACATCATATTTATCCAGAACACCTGCTGCTGCCAATTCGGAGCAGAGGTTCAGTCCGGACTGTCCACCCAGGTTCGGGAGCAGCGCATCCGGGCGCTCTTTTTCAATGATCTGAGTCAGACGGTCTACGTTCAGCGGCTCAATATAAGTCACATCTGCTGTCTCCGGATCCGTCATAATCGTAGCCGGATTGGAATTGACCAGCACAATCTCATAGCCGAGTTTTCTCAGTGCCTTGCACGCCTGTGTTCCCGAATAATCGAACTCACACGCCTGTCCGATAATGATTGGACCGGAACCGATAATCAATACTTTGTGAATGTCATTTCTCCTCATGTTTTCTCCCTCTCATTGTCTGCTGTTTTTTGGCTTTAAAAAAGCGGCCTCCCGGATCAACTAAAAATCAAGCACCTCCGCGGTGCCTTCACGCGCGTCTGTCTGATCTTCCGTCACCCTGACAGCCTCCGCCAATCGCAGCTCTGCCAGACCCCAGTTAGCCATTATCAGCATTATAATAGAAAGCGCTTTATTTGTAAACAAAAAATTTTACAAAAATCGATCTTTTTCGCTTTTCAAATTTGATCTTCTATGATATTATAGGAAAGATATACTGGGGTGTTTATTTTGTCAAAAAGGCAGATTTAGACCCTCTTATTTTCGTTCCTGCGCGAGAATGTGCCAAGGCACATTCTTTTTTATTATCTTGTCCTACGAAAATCCTACGAAAAAGAAAGGGGTTATCCATTATGAAAAAAGTTGTCATCATCGACGGTCAGGGCGGACGCATGGGGCGCGCCCTCGTAGAAGAAATCCATAAACTCTGTCCCGGACAGCCGCTTCTCGCGCTCGGTGCCAACACCACTGCCACTGCCGCGATGATGAAAGCCGGAGCTGCCATGGGCGCCACCGGAGAAAACCCCGTTCTCGTCGCCTGCCGCGATGCCGACCTAATCATCGGACCAATCGGCATCGTCATTGCAGACTCCCTCTTAGGAGAAATCACCCCCGCCATGGCAGCCGCCATCGGACAAAGCCGCGCCCAGAAAATCCTGATTCCTGTCAGTGGAAGCTCCTATTGCCGCCATATTTTAGTAGGAACACAGAATTTACCAATGAATGAATATATCCATTTGGCGGCAGAGGAAGCAGCTGCCTACCTGAATCATATTTAAAAAATGCACGAAGCTGAACTCTCATCGTTCCGCTCCGTGCATTTTTCTCCCGGTCTCTTTATCCTTCAAAACCTGCATCTTCAACTCATCCACCCCGGAAAATTTCATCTCCGGCCGCATAAAATCCAAAAAATGAACCTCTATCTTTTTCCCATACAGGTTTTCATCCAGATCATAGATATATGTCTCCGCCCCCGCTGGTCGTTCTCCGGCAATCGTCGGTTTTTTTCCAATATTCGTGATACTTCCATAAGAAGCACCATCAATCACCGTCCGGGAGAGATATACCCCGAACGCCGGAAGATGTTTCTGGATTCCCGGCAGGATATTCGCCGTCGGAAAACCTAGGGTGGAACCTAAATGCTCCCCGTGTACTACCTGTCCGCTGATCCGGTACTCGTATCCCAACAGTTCATTCGCCTTGCGGATATTTCCCTTCGCCAGCTCTTCCCGGATATAGGTGCTGCTGATCTCGCGATCGCCGTCCATCGCCTTTTCAACGATCGACACCTCATATCCATATTTCGGTGCCAGTTTCCGAAGCAGTTCAGCATCGCCCTTCCGCTGGTAGCCAAAATGGCAGTCCGGACCGGACACGATCGCCTTTGCGCCCATCTTGCCGACCAGAATCTCGGCAACAAACTGTTCCGGGTCCATATGTGCGACTTCCTGGTTGAACGGATATTCCACCAGATACTCCACCCCCGCCTCGCGCAGGTTCTCCTCGCGCTCCTCGTTGGTCGTGATCATCGTCTGCAGCTTTCCCCGGATCAAGGTTCCCGGTGCCGTCTCAAAGGTAAACACCGCTGGTTTATATCCTTTTTCCCGATACCGCATCACTTCCCGCAGCAGCTTCTGATGCCCTCTGTGAAGACCGTCAAACTTACCGATCGTGACCGCAGTCGGCTCTTTTATCTGAAATTCTCTGGTTCCGGCAAAATACTGCATCTTACTCTCCTCCCAGAAAGATCTTACGTGGTTTCCATTGTTTCTTCTCCGGCTGATAGGCATAGAGACCGATAAACTGGTTTGCGCTGTCATAGACGCGGATGATTCCAGAATCCGGAAGTACCATCTCTGAGTTTCCATCCGCAGAAACCTGGTGTTCAGCCAAACTGCTTCCGATCTGCACTAAGCAGCCGTCTCTCGGTCCCAGCCCCTTCGGGAATGGATTTCCATTCTGCAGAAGCTTATCCAGAACTTCGCTCTCCGATACATACGCCGGGCAGTCCTCAAACATTCCATCCACCGTCACGATCCTATCCTCGATCTGACCGGCTTTCGCCAGCGCTTCCACCTCGGACAGGCGCAGGCTGTCCCCGATCGCAAATCGATCGACGCGGGTGCGGATCAGTTTTTCCATACAGCCGCCGCATCCCAGCTTTTCACCGATGTCATGGCACAGGGTACGGATGTAGGTTCCCTTGGAACAGGTCACGGTCATCGTCACACGCGGCAGTTCCACCGCATCTATCTGAAGATCATAGATTTCCACCGGACGCGCTGCCCGCTCTACCTCTTTTCCGGCTCTCGCCAACTCGTAGAGCTTCTTTCCGTTGACCTTGAGCGCCGAATACATCGGCGGTACCTGCATATATGGACCAACAAAGCTCTCCGCCGCCCCGCGGACTGCCGGTTCTGTCAGCTGTTCCGTCGGTTTCTCCGAAAGAATCGTTCCTGTCATATCCTGCGTATCGGTTTCGGTTCCCAGCAAAAGAACTGCCTGATACGTCTTCCTCTTATCCGTCAAAAGGTCGCACAGCTTCGTTCCCTTCCCCAGACATACAGGGAGTACGCCCTCCGCTGCCGGATCGAGCGTACCCGTATGACCGATCTTTTTCTGTCTCAAAATGCCCCGGAGCTTCGCCACCACATCGTGGGACGTAAACCCCGGTTCTTTATAAATGTTTATCACACCGTGAAACATAAAATCTCCTAAAAAATCAGAACTATTACCGTCCATGCGCTGTGCACCTGAAAGCAGGCAGCGCAATCAGCAACAGAACCTCCTATTCCTCCCTACGGGCATCCATCTGTTTCTCAATATGTCCCGTCAGGTTGTTGATCACATCCCTCGGATGTCCCTGCATCGTGCAGCCCGCCGCGTGGATGTGTCCGCCACCGCCGAAATACGCCGCCACCTTGCTCACATCGACATAGTCGTTGGAACGAAGGCTGACCTTGTACTCGTTGAACGCCTTTTCATAGATGAAAATGGCACATTCCACTCCTTCGGTAATCCGGAGCTGATCGATAATGCCATCCAGATCGTTCGTATCGACTCCGTAAAACTCCATTTCTTTCTGGGAAACCACACTGAAAATACATCTTCCATCCAGAATCCGTGTACTGCTAAGCAGCGCTTTTCCGAGAATCTGGTTCTGTGCGTAGGTCTTGCGGTAAAAGCTGTCGTCGATGATCTTCGCCGCGTTCACGCCTTTTTCCATCAGCGCGCCCGCGATTTCCATCGTTTTCCGGGTCGTTGAATTGTACTTAAATACACCTGTGTCATGCACAATTCCGGTATAGAGACACTCTGCCGCCTCCCTGCTGATCTTTGCCTCATCAAGAAGCGTGTATAACACTTCGCTGCAGGAGCTTGCGTCCGGAATGATGTAATTTTGTTCTGCAAATCCTGTATTGGTTCTGTGATGATCGATACAGAGTGTCTTGGCGGCGCTGTCAAAATAGACCGCGTAGCCGCCCAGACGCTCTTTGTCGCTGGCATCCAGCGTAATGCACAGATCAAACTGTTTTTCCGGCACAATCTCGGTATGAATTTTCTCAAAATCATTCATATAAGAAAATTTAGCAGCCGGATGGTCGAGAAACAGTTCTGCCTCTATCTGCGGATAATTCTCCCGCAGATAGTTAAGCAGTCCCAGAGTCGTTCCGATACAGTCCCCGTCCGGATGGATGTGACCAAGCAGTACGATGTGCTCCGCCCCTTCCAGTGACGCCTCTAAGATATTTTTACTCATTTTCTTCCTCATCTCCCGATTCTGAGTCTCTGAGGTTTTCAGTTACTTCATCGATCAGGCGGGTCATGTGTACACCGTACTCAATCGACTGATCGAGAATAAATGTAATTTCCGGCGTATTCCGTAAATTAATGCGTTTTGCAAGCTGGGTGCGGACAAATCCGACAGCACTTTTCAGTCCCTGGATCGTATCCTTCGCCGCTTCCTCGTTGCCTAACACGCTGATATACGCCTTGCAGTACTTGAGATCCGGAGTTACCTCCACGGAGACAACCGTTGTCATCGGATGAATCCGCGGATCTTTCAGCTCACGGCTGATGATGGAACTCAGCTCTCTCTGTACTTCACTGTTAATTCTTGTATTTTTAATGCTATTTTTACGCATGAATCCCTCTGCCTTTCTAGCGCGGAACCTCTACCATCGCATATGCTTCGATCATATCGTCTTCCTGCAGATCGTTGAACTTCTCAAATACAAGACCACACTCGTATCCGGAAGCAACTTCCTTCACGTCGTCCTTGAAACGCTTTAAGGATGCCAGCGGACCATCGAAGATCTGCTCGCCGTCACGGGTAATACGTGCCTTGCAGCCTCTCTGGAATTTACCATCCAGGACGTAGGAACCAGCGATAGTACCAACGCCGGAAGCCTTGAAGGTCTGACGTACAACGGCGTGACCGATTACCTGCTCCTCGTAGATCGGGTCAAGCATACCCTTCATCGCTGCCTCGACATCCTCGATTGCCTGATAGATGACGCGGTAGAGACGAACGTCTACTTTCTCACGCTCTGCGATGGACTTCGCGGTTGCGTCCGGGCGCACATTGAAACCAATAATGATCGCGTTGGATGCGGCTGCCAGACTGACGTCGGACTCGTTGATCGCACCAACACCGCCGTGGATGACCTTGACTACAACTTCCTCGTTGGACAGCTTCATCAGGCTCTGTTTTACTGCCTCGACAGAACCCTGTACATCTGCCTTGACGATCAGTGGAAGTTCCTTTACATTTCCTGCCTTGATCTGGGAGAACAGATCGTCCAGGGAAAGCTTCATCTTTGTATCTTCAATTAACTTATTCTTGCTCTCAGAGATAAAGGTTTCTGCAAAGCTTCTTGCCTCTTTCTCGTTCTCCGGCTGTACAAATACCTCGCCGGCGTTCGGCACGTCATTAAGACCCAGAATCTCGACCGGAGTGGACGGACCAGCCTCTTTGACGCGGCGTCCCTTATCGTCCATCATCGCACGGACACGGCCGTAGCAGGCACCTGCCGCGATCGGATCACCGACATGCAGGGTACCCTTCTGTACCAGGACGGTTGCAACCGGACCTTTACCCTTATCCAGCTCCGCCTCGATGACAAGACCTCTCGCATTACGGTTCGGGTTTGCCTTTAACTCTTTGACCTCTGCGGTCAGAAGGATCATCTCAAGCAGTTCCTTGATACCTTCCTTGGTATGTGCAGATACCGGAACGAAGATGGTGCTGCCGCCCCAGTCCTCCGGAACCAGTTCGTACTCGATAAGCTCCTGTTTTACCTTCTCAATATTGGCACTCGGCTTATCGATCTTGTTGATCGCTACAATGATCTCAACCCCTGCTGCCTTCGCATGGTTGATCGCCTCGATGGTCTGCGGCATAACACCGTCATCTGCTGCAACAACGAGGATTGCAATATCAGTGGATTTTGCACCACGCATACGCATTGCGGTAAATGCCTCATGTCCCGGCGTATCGAGGAATGTGATCTTCTGTCCGTTGATCTCTACCATGTACGCACCGATGTGCTGGGTGATACCGCCTGCCTCTTTTGCAGTTACATTGGTCTGGCGGATTGCATCCAGAAGGGAGGTTTTACCATGATCGACATGACCCATAACGCATACAACCGGCGGACGGGTTACCATGTCCTTCTCATCCTCTTCTTCCTCTTTCAGAAGTTCCTCGATGACGTCAACCTTGACCTCTTTCTCACAGAGTACGTCAAACTCCATCGCGATCTCTTCTGCCTGCTCGTAATCTACTTCCTGATTGATGGTGACAACCTTGCCCTGTAAGAAGAGTTTCTTTACAATGACAGACGGCTGAAGTTTCATCTTGTCTGCCAGATCCTTGATGGTAATTACCTCCGGGATCGTGATTGTCTTGATCTCCTCAACCTTTGCCTCCTTCTTCTGCGGCGGCTGAACAGCGCTCTTTACGTTCTTTCCGCCTCTTCCCTTGGAGTGCATCTCTTCCTCATGGTCGATCTTGCTGTATTTATCGTTCTTGTAATTATTCTTATTCTGCTTGTTGTTCTGCGGTTTCTGTACAACCGGGCTGTCGAAGGATGGCTTCGGAATATTTAAACCGCCGCGTCCATCGCGTCCGCCTCTCTGACCATCACGACCGCCCTGATAGCCGCCGCTTCTCTGTCCGTCACGGTTTCCCTGATAGCCGCCGCTTCTCTGGCCGTCGCGGTTTCCCTGATAGCCGCCGCTTCTCTGGCCGTCGCGGTTTCCCTGATAGCCGCCGCTTCTCTGTCCGTCACGGCTTCCCTGGTAGCCGCCGCTTCTCTGTCCGTCGCGGCTTCCCTGATAGCCGCCGCTTCTCTGTCCGTCACGGTTTCCCTGATAGCCGCCGTTTCTCTGTCCGTCGCGGTTTCCCTGATAACCGCTTCTCTGGCCGTCACGGTTTCCCTGATAGCCGCCGCTTCTCTGTCCATCGCGGTTTCCCTGATAGCCGCCGCTTCTCTGGCCGTCACGGTTTCCCTGATAGCCGCCGCTTCTCTGGCCGTCGCGGTTTCCCTGATAGCCGCTTCTCTGTCCATCACGGTTCTCCGCTGGAGCTGCGCTCTTAGCCGGCTCTGCGGTCTGCTCTGCACTTGCTGCTGCCGGACGGCTTGCCGGTGCGCCGGTCTTGGCTGCGTTTCCTGTATTGGCCTTGCCTGCCGGACGGCTTCCTCTCTGTACGCTGTTCTGCGGACGATAAACCGCTGCAATCCGCTTTTTCGGCGGCTCAGTTGTCTTCTCCGCCTCTTTCTTCTCTGCCTCTAACGGCTCTTTCTTTATATCTTCCACTCGATTTGTTTCCGCCTTTCCTGTATCTGTCTTTGACGCTGTCGTCTGTCTCTTTGCTCCTGCAAGGAAACATCTGACTGCTTCTGCCTGTTCCTCCGTCACCTTGGAAGAATGGCTTTTTACGTCAAAATGATTTTTCTGCAGTATCTCTAAAACTTCTTTATTTGATTTGCCAATCTGTTTTGACAACTCATTAACTCTCATGTTTTGCTACCTCCGTTCCGGCACTGCCTTCCCGTTCTGCATAAGCTCCTAAAAGAGCCCGCCCAGAAAAGCGTTAATCATCTAACTTCTCTCTTAACGCCTTTGCAAAACCGGAATCCAAAACGGCCAGAGACGCTCTCATCTCTTTTCCCATCGCGTGTCCCAGCTCTTCTTTCATGCCGAACTGGTACACGGGAACCTTGTAGTATGCACATGAATTTTCAAACATCTTTTTTGTATTGTCTGACGCTTCTTCTGAAACGATCACCAGATACGCTTTTCCACTCTTGATCGCTTTCTCGGTCATGAACTCGCCGCTTGCCGTCTTACCGGCGCGCGTCGCCAGTCCCAGAAGATTCAGCACCTTTTTACGATTCTCCAAACTGCTCCATCTCCTTTTCCAGCGCCTCATAGACTTCCTTCGGAATCGCCATCTTGAGCGACCGCTCCAGTCCTTTGCTCTTTACCGCCTTTTTCCAGCAGTCCATCGAAGGACAGAGGTAGGCGCCGCGTCCATTCCTACGGCCTGTCGCGTCAATCTCGATCGTATCGTCGGCTGTCTTTAAAACGCGGATCATTTCTTTTTTGCTCTTCATTTCTCCGCATCCGATGCACTGTCTGAGCGGCACTTTCTTTGCTCCCACTGTCTATCACTTCCATTTCTGTCAAATCCCGGTTCTGCTGCTTTCTTTCTGCCAAATCTGCTCGTTCCGCCCGAAATCAGCATCCCCGCACATTATCTGTCAGGATTATTCCTGCTCCGCTGCCGGCTCTTCTGTGCCCTCAGCCGTCTCATTTTCTGCTGCCTCGGCTGCGTCTTCCTCTGCCACGCTGATCAGCGGGTCATCGGTGTAGCCCTCGAAGCCTTCCTCATAACCGCTCTCAAGCTCATCTAAAAGACCGGACTCTCTTGCCTGTGTCTCGCTCTTGATATCAATCTTGAAGCCGGTCAGGCGGGCTGCCAGGCGTGCATTCTGCCCCTCTTTACCGATTGCCAGAGAAAGCTGGTAATCCGGAACGATCACCTGTGCCTCGCGTGCTTCCTCATCTGCTGCAACCAGGATAACCTTTGCCGGGCTTAACGCGTTCTCAATCAGGAATGCAGGGTTGTCATCCCAGTTGATGATATCGATCTTCTCACCGCGCAGCTCATTGACAACCGCGCTGACACGCGCGCCGTTTAAGCCGACACATGCACCGACCGGATCGACGTTCGGGTCGTTGGAGCTGACTGCCATCTTCGTACGGGAACCTGCCTCACGTGCGATCGCCTTGATCTCTACGGTACCGTCTCGGACCTCGGCAACCTCAGACTCAAAAAGGCGTTTTACCAGATCTGGATGGCTTCTGGATACGGTAATACGCGGGTCGCGCTGTGTCTCTTTTACTTCGATGACATACAGTTTGATACGCTCGGTCGGTTTGAATACCTCGCCCTTTACCTGCTCACTCTCGTTCAAGATCGTGTCGATCTTGCCTAAGTTGATGCTGATGTTGCGTCCTACATAGCGCTGTACGATACCCGTTACGATATCTTTTTCTCTGCAGTGCCACTCCTCATACAGGGCGTTGCGCTCTGCCTCACGAAGCTTCTGTAAGATAACATTCTTCGCGTTCTGAACGGCGATACGTCCAAACTCCTTGGAATTGACAGAGAACTGAACGATGTCGCCCAGCTCATACTTGCTGTTTAAGAGCTTTGCCTCTGCCAGGCTTACCTGGGTCATCGGATCCTCTACGGTCTCCACAACCTCACGCTCTGCCACGATGGAAAAATCTCCTGTTTCACGGTTGATGTTTACCTTGACATTATCTGCCCGGCCATAATTGTTTTTGTATGCTGTCAGCAGAGAATTTTCAATTGCTTCTAAAAGAACATCTTTGCTGATATTGTTTTCTTTTTCCAGCAGATTTATTGCCTCAATCAACTCTTTATTCATTTTATTTTATCTCCTCCTACCGTCTAAAAATCAAAGGCTAAACGAATCAAAGCAATCTCTGATTTTTCAAATGTACGCTCGCTGCCGTCCTCCATCGTGATTGTCACAGAATCTGCGTCATAGGACGTAAGCGTTCCTGTAAATTCCTTCTGTTTGTCGATCGCTTTATACAGGCGGATCTCCACATCTTTGCCGATGCTTCTTGCAAAATCTTTCTCTTTCTTCAGAGGACGTCCCAGTCCCGGAGAACTCACCTCCAGTATATAGCTGTCCTCGATGAAATCTTCCTTATCCAGCCATTCACCAAGCAGACGGCTGATTACCTCGCAGTCATCAACGGTAATACCGCCCTCTTTGTCAATGTAGCACCGCAGATACCAGACGCCGACCTCGCGGACATACTCCACATCAACCAGCTCAAACTGATGCTGCTCCAGAACCGGCGTGATCCACGCCTCTACCCGTGCTTCGTACTGCTCTCCCTTTGCCACACCCCCACCACCTTTCTATGAAATTAGAAAGAGTGGACTTTTTTGTCCACTCTTTCCAGTCAGTCTATTATGTTATCGTACCTAGTATAACATGCTTTTTTCGGAAGTTCAAGAGGTATTTCCTATTGTTTCTCTTTATTTACCGAATACAGCCTCATAATCTGCTTTGAATTTCTCGATACCAGCATCGGTCAGCGGGTGTTTTACCATCTGCATCAGAACCTTGAACGGAACAGTTGCGATGTCAGCACCAGCCTTCGCGCACTCGATGATGTGCATCGGATGTCTGGTGGAAGCACAGATAATCTCGGTGGAAATCTCCGGATAATTGTCAAAGATCTCTACGATATCGTAAATCAGGTCTGTACCGTTGGTGGAGATGTCATCCAGACGGCCTAAGAACGGAGAAACGTATGTAGCGCCTGCTCTTGCAGCCAGAAGTGCCTGGTTGGCAGAAAAGATCAGGGTTACGTTGGTCTTGATGCCCTCAGCGGACAGAGCTTTCACAGCCTTTAAGCCCTCGGTAGTCATCGGGATTTTAACAACCATGTTCGGATGAATCTTAGCGATCTCACGGCCCTCAGCGATCATATCCTCTGCCTTCACAGTCGTAGCCTTAACCTCACCGGAAATCGGTCCATCTACAATGCTGGTAATCTCTTTGATAACCTCATTAAAATCACGGCCTTCTTTTGCAATCAAAGACGGGTTTGTGGTAACGCCACAGATAATACCCATATCATTCGCTTCACGGATCTCATCAACATTCGCGGTATCAATAAAAAATTTCATTTCTCATATCCTCCTAAT
Organism: Clostridium sp. AF27-5AA; assembly: GCF_003478415.1. Lineage (NCBI taxonomy): Bacteria > Bacillati > Bacillota > Clostridia > Eubacteriales > Clostridiaceae > Clostridium > Clostridium sp. AF27-5AA. The sequence continues at coordinate 38,830 of NZ_QUFH01000005.1, read as the reverse complement.
TTTTATAAGATAGATAGCCAGTATCTCCTATATCTACTATGCATAAGTATACCATACTTGTCCCATCTATTTCCATACTTGTATCTATATTTTACAAATTGTTACTGTTCACGCATACGTGCCCAGTAACGGAATTTGCCGTGGCTTCGCATTTAAATACGGCAAATTTCTGCTGCCACCACGTTTTCTTACGGCACTTTCGGTTTCAAAAGTGCCTACCCGGGAACAGTAACTACAAATTCCCTTGTCCGTAATACGCCCCCGGACCATGCTTCCGCAGATAATGTTTATCCTGCAGGCACTGCGGCGCTTCCTTCACATCCGGATTGATCATCTCGCAGCGCGCCGCCATCTTGGCAACCTCCTCGAGTACAACCGCATTGTGAACCGCCTCATGTGCATCCTTGCCCCAGGTAAACGGTCCATGGTTCTTGCAGAGCACACATGGCACCGCCATCGGGTCGAGCTTCCTCTCCTCAAACAAATCTGCAATCAGCACGCCTGTGTTCCACTCATAATTCTTTAATTCTTCCTCATTTAAGTTTCTCGCGCATGGAACGGAACCGTAGATATAATCTGCATGGGTCGTCCCGTAGCACGGAATATCGCGTCCCGCCTGCGCCCAGGAAGTCGCCCACGGGCTGTGCGTGTGAACCACGCCGCCGATCTTCGGAAAACGGTTATAAAGAATCAGGTGAGTTTTTGTATCAGAGGACGGATTCAGCGTTCCCTCAACGCGGTTTCCTTCCAGATCCATGACAACCATATCATCTGGCGTCAGTTTGTCATAGTCCACGCCAGACGGTTTGATGACAAACAACCCCTTCTCACGGTCAATCCCGGAAACATTGCCCCAGGTAAAGGTAACCAGACCGTATTTCGGAAGCAGCATATTGGCTTCGTATACTTCTTTTTTTAATTCTTCCAGCATCGATTAAAACCTTCCTTCTACGGCGCCTCTCTCGGCAGCCAGACCATTGATATAGCTTGTCATAAACGCATTGAAGCCCTCGACATCCTTTGCATCCGGCTCCATCGTCTCCGCCTTTGCATCTGCAAATACCTGCTCATTTAAGTAATCGGACAAGCTCTGTCCCGGCTTCTTATCCTTGCGGTACGCCGCCAGAACCGCGATACCCCAGGCACCGCCCTCACCGGCTGTCTCCATAACGGATACCGGCACGTCAGCCGCTGCCGCCATGATACGCTGTCCAACACCCTTGGTCTTGAAGAATCCGCCATGACCCATCAGTTTATCCAGTGTCACGTGCTCTTCCTTGAACAGAATATCCAGACCATATTTCAGGGTTGCCAGGGAACTGTATAAGTGGGTACGCATGAAGTTTGCCAGTCCCAGCTTGCTGTCGGGATGGCGCATAAACAGCGGGCGTCCCTCCTCGAAGTCGGTGATCGGCTCGCCGGAGAGGTAGCAGTAGGACATCAGTCCTCCGCAATCTTCATCGCCCTCAAGCGCCTTGCGGTACAGGGTTCCAAACAGGGTGTTGCGGTCTGTTTTCTGACCCATCAGCTCATAGAACTCTTCAAACAGACCTACCCAGGCATTCAGATCGGAGGTACAGTTGTTGCAGTGAACCATGCCGACCAGATGACCGTCCGGCGTAGTTACCATGTCAATCTCCTGGTGAACCGTCTCCAGAGTCTTTTCCAGAACAACCATTGCAAATACGGAAGTTCCGGCAGATACGTTACCGGTGCGGACTGCCACACTATTGGTTGCAGTCATACCGGTTCCTGCATCGCCCTCCGGCGGGCACAGCGGAATGCCAGCTTCCAGATTGCCGCTCTCATCCAGCAGCTTCGCGCCTTCCTCAGTCAGCGTTCCCGCCTCATCGCCAGCGCTCAGAACCTTCGGCAGAAGGTCGCGCAGCTTCCACGGATATCCCTTCGGAACCATCATTTCTTCGAATTTATCCAGCATTTCAGCATCATACTGTCCGGTTGCCGGGTCGATCGGGAACATACCTGAAGCATCGCCGACGCCAAGTACCTGCTTACCGGTCAGTTTCCAATGTACATATCCAGCTAAGGTGGTCAGAAAATGCACGCGGGATACATGCTCCTCGCCGTTGATCACCGCCTGATACAGGTGTGCAATACTCCATCTCTGCGGGATATTGTAGTTAAACAGGTCCGTCAGGCGTCTTGCTGCCTCGGCGGTCATCGTATTTCTCCAGGTACGGAACGGAACGAGCAGCTTTCCGTCCGCATCAAATGCCATATAGCCGTGCATCATGGCGCTGACGCCCATCGCACCAACCCTTTTAAGCGTTAAACCGTATTGGTTCTTCACATCGGCAGCCAGATCCGCATAGCAGTCCTTTAAGCCCTTCCAGATATCTTCCAGGGAATAGGTCCAGATACCATTTTCCAGACGGTTTTCCCACTCATAGCTCCCCTGCGCGATCGGCGCGGTCGTGCCGTCCGTCAAGACTGCCTTGATTCGGGTCGAACCAAATTCAATTCCGAGCGCTGTATTTCCGCTCTCTATGTCTTTCTTGATCTCTTCCGCACTGCGGCCCATATCCATCCTCCTCATTGTAGCAAAAAGCGCACCGCCGCCGGAATTTTCATCCCCTTGGCTGCGGCACGCCCCGTCATTCATAACTATTCTATTTTCACAGTTGTGGCAAAAACTTATGCAGTTACGTCTTTTTCAAAAATTTTTATCTTTCAAACGCCCTATTATTTCATAAAGAATTTCTGTAAATCAGCCTCTGTCGTATCTTCGCCGATTGTAATTAACTCGGTACCGGTCAGACGCGCGAACATAGCGATGTCATCTCTCGTCAGAGCGGTAGATACAACGGAGTGATGAGCGCCGCCTGCGTAGCACCATGCAGCCGTACCGATCTGGAAGTTCGGTTTATGACGGTACATAATTCTCGCTACCGGAAGTTTTGGCATCGGTTTCGGCTGTTTTACAAGCTCGATATCTGCACAGATGATGCGGAAATGATCGCCCATATCTACCATCGTTACCTGGATACCATCGCCGGTCACGCCGTCGAAAATCAGTCTTGCCGGATCTTCCTTGCCGCCGATACCCAGCGGAATTACATCGATCTCCGGTTTGGTTGCTGCAAATGCCGGCGGAACCTCCAGCATATGGGAAGCTAACTCTAACTCCTGTCCCGGGGTCAGATCGTAGGTATAATCCTCGATAAAGCCGGTTGCTCCCTCTTTGCCCTCGGACATCTTCATCAGGACTGCAGACAGAGCGGAAATCTTGTAATCGCCCTCCGGACCAAAGCCGATGCCTTTGCCCATCAGGTTCTGTGCTGCGATACCCGGAAGCTGCTTTAAGCCGTGCAGATCCTGGAATGTATCAGCGAATGCGCCGATTCCGTTCGCGGAGAGAAATTTTTCCAGACCTACTTCATATTTAGCCTGCTCGCGGACAGAATCAATGCGGTCGGTCTTCATTGTATACTTATCGGTATACTCTTTCATCTTCGCGTCGATCTCTTCCTCGGTTACCTGGTTGATGATGTCAACCAGATCGCCCAGTGCGTAATAGTTGCACTCCCAGCCGTATTTGATCTGGCTCTCTACGCGGTCGCCGTCGGTAACCGCCACCTCGCGCATATTGTTGCCGAAGGAAGCCACCTTTAAGGACTTGGAGTAGGAGATAGCCTTTGCAACAGATGCAAACTGGCGGATCTTTGCTACCACATCGTCATGTTTGTAATATCCAGCTACAACCTCATGCGGAATACCCATTCTGGCAACGATGAAGCCGTACTCACGGTCGCCATGTGCGGACTGGTTCAGGTTCATGAAATCCATGTCGATCTCATCATACGGAAGTTTCTCATTTGCCTGTGTATGTAAATGAAGCAGCGGTTTTCTTAATTCCTGCAGACCCTTGATCCACATTTTTGCAGGGGAGAAGGTGTGCATCCATGTGATAACGCCGACACAGTCATCATCATTCGAAGCTTTCCGCATATCCTGAATACAGATTTCAGAAGTCTCTACGGTTGGAAGAAGTTCGATCTCTGCCAGATCGCCCACTTTTTCGTTTAAGAATGCAACCATCTGACGGCTGTCTTCTGCAACCTGTTTCAGGCATTCCTCTCCGTATAAGTCCTGGGAACCCACAATAAAGTATAACTTTTTCATTTTAATCTGCCTCCTTGTCATTTTCAATGTATATCCCGAACCGAATTTCCGTTGTTAAACATCACTGGAAACCGGTACGAATACTTCTTTTCCTGCCAGTCCGGATCCTCTATCATCCGCAGAAGATTGCGCGCTGTCAGCCGCCCAAGATTGTACTTGGGATGAATCACGGACAGGATCGTGAGATCCCCCTCCTGCGCCGGTCCGGCATCATCAAACGATACCAGGGAAATATCTTCCGGCACACGCAGCCCGCGATCCTTTAAAAAATCCATATAGCTGCCTGCCACCTCGTCGTTGTAGAGGATCATCGCGGTACAGTCCTTCGTCCGGCGGTACATCCGCTGGAGTCCTTTTTTGCTTAATTTCTCTTCCATATCCCGGGTCGAATACCAGCGGATCCAGTCCTCCTGGAAATCGATCCCGAAATCCGACAGGCACTCGATAAAGCCGCGGTAACGCTCGATCCCCTGCCAGTCATCGTATTTGAAAATACCGCCGATCCGGGTATGTCCGTTCTGTATCAAAATCCGCGTCAGCTCATAGCCCGCGCGCGCATCCGACATCTCCACGCTGTCAAACGTCTCATTCTGGTAATGATTGTGAATAAACAGCGTCGGAATATTTCTCCGCCGTATCTCCTTGTAAAGCCGCAGATTCGGATTCGGGAAACTGGAACGCGTCCCCTCGATGATGAGTCCGGACACATTGCGCCCCAGCATCCCCTTGAGATACATGGCCTCATCATTTAAGCGGTTGCGCGTGACCGAAACGCTGATCTCATAACCTTCCTCCCGCAGGACGGACTCGATTCCCTCATACACCTGCGGAAACAGGTAATCTGAAAAATAACTGAGAATCAGTCCGATGCGGGGACGTTCTTCCTTATCCTTCTCCGGCGCGTAGGAAACGTAGGTGCCGCTTCCCTTGACCCGGGCAATCAGCCCGTCCTGCTCCAGGCGGTTGAGCGCATTGCGGACCGTCTGGCGGGAGTATCCAAATTTATTCTGGAGCATATGCTCGGATGGAAACTTGTCCATATTCCGGAGCACCCCGCTCATAATCAGCGTCCGACCCCAGTTGTAGAGCTTCTGATATTTAAGTCCATCCTGATTCCGGCTGCTGTTCTCCCTCATACTGTAACCTCCAGATGTCGCTTTTGTCTGTCCTATTTGATAACCTGCAGGGACTGACGGTCTGCGAATACAGCTACGAATATCAGGAATACAACACCCTGGATGAGCTGCATCATCTGTGTGGTAAAGCCCATCATCGTCAGACCACTGTTCAGGACGATGTACAGAAGAGAACCAACGATGATATTCTCAAAACGTACCTTCGCACCACCGGAAATCGGCATACCGCCCAGTACCAGTGCAATCAGGATCTGGGTCTCAAGCTGGTTACCACCAGAAGAAGTAACCGAACCAACCTTGATAACATTGATAAATGCGGCAAATCCTGTGATCGCACCTGCCAGTGTGTAGATAAGGAACTTCATGCGGTCGGTACGGATGCCGGAGAACATCGCTGCTTTCTCACCTGCTCCGATCGCCTTTAAATAGGTACCAAACTTGGTAAAGCGGAATAAAATAAATCCGATAATCAGGACCACCAACGTACAAGCCAGCTTTAATTCAGTGCTATCGAAGTTGATTAACATCGCAGAGCCGGCTACCGGCGCGTTGGTCGTCAGATATTTGATAAATCCACGGAATAAGAACATCGTACAAATCGTAACGATGAAGGATTTAATCTTGCGGTATACATAGAAGTAACCGTTGATGGCGCCGATCGCTGCACCAACCGCGATACCTGCCACAATCGCCAGTGGAATGCTGGTCTTGGAAACCATGCAGACAACAATCGATGCAATACCAAGAATGGAACCCTGGGAGAAATCCAGACCGCCCATCGTCATGATAAAGAATACGCCGGTTGCCGAAATCATGGTGACATACACCTGGGAAAGTACCAGAGGAAGGTTATTCATCATCCGGAAATTCGTCAGGGCATTGAACATAAGAAAGATGATAATCAGTCCCGCAATCGGCAGAAGCGAACGGATCATCGTCATTTTTGATAACTTTTTGAGCTGCTGCTCTTTATTTTCCGTACTTGTCTTAACTTGATTCTCCATTGCATCCTCCTTATACCATCATCGTGATCAGGCTGTTCTCATCCATCGCCTCATCACGTTCCAGCTCACCGCTGATCTTGCCGTCCTTCATGATAATGATGCGGTCGCACATACCAATCAGCTCCATCAGCTCCTCGGAAATCATGATAATCGATTTTCCGTTCTTTCTCATCTGGTTCATTAACTGGTAAATGTCCTGTTTAACCTTGATATCAATACCACGGGTCGGACTGTCGAGAACGACAATATCGGAATCTTTTCCAATCCATCTTGCCAGAACGACCTTCTGCTTATTACCACCAGAAAGCTCCGAAACAAACTGGTTTACGTTTACCATCTTGACGGACATCTGTTTTGCAAACTGGTTGGAAAATTCTCTTAATTTCTTATCGCTCAACAGGTGAAGCTTGTTTGCCAGCGAATCCAGGGACGGCAGGCAGATGTTGTCGCCGATGCTCTGGTTTAAAACGACCGACTCATTATCACGATCCTTCGACGTATACGCGATGCTGTGCTTGATCGCGCCCGGGATATCGTTGATCTGCGTTCCGTCTGCCAGCTGTACCGTACCGGTTCTGTCATAGGAAGCGCCGAAGATTGCTTTGCCGATCTCATGCATACCGGACTCGGACAGACCGCCAAAGCCAAGGATCTCGCCCTTGTGAAGATCAAAGCTGACATCCTCGATGAGTCCCGGAACCGTCACGTTCTTAACAGAAAGAACAACTTCATCTGATACCTTCTCGCCGTAATCTGCACGGTAATAATCACCGGTTACCTCACGGCCTACCATCAGACGTTTCAGATCGTCCTCGGTCACATCCTTGCTCTTGACGGTATCAATGTAAACGCCGTCGCGCAGGATCGTGATGGTATCTGACTTCTCCAGAATCTCCGGAAGGTCATGGGAGATAAAGATAACCGTGTTGCCGCTCTCACGGATGCGGTTCATGTGTTTGTAAAGTTCTTCACGGCCTTCCTGGGAAAGTGCCGTGGTCGTCTCATCGATGACAACAATCTTCGGATTGAAGTAGGTTGCCTTTACGATCTCGACCAGCTTCCGGTCCTCGAAATTGTAGTTGTCGATAATGTCTGCCGCCTTGATACGCTCGAAGCCGTACTGTTTCAGAAGCTCCGTCGCCTTTTTATTCATGGCATTTGTATTTTTAATTCCCATATGTACGAACTGATCTTCGTGTCCCAGGAATATATTTTCCGCTACTGTAAGTCCCGACAGGGTTCCTAACTCCTGTACGATAATAGAAACACCCTCGTTGTTGGCTTCTACCTGATTCTTCGGATGAATCTCTTTCCCATCCAGAATGAAGGTACCGCTTCCGATACTGTAGATGCCGGTCAGCATGTTGGTCAGCGTCGATTTACCGGAACCATTCTCTCCGATCAGCGCGTGAACCTCGCCTTTATTGACATTAAAAGACACATTCTGAACTGCCTTCGTGATACCGAAGGACTTGCAAAGATTTTTTACCTGTAATCTTACCTCGCTCATTGCATTTCCTCCCTCGATTTACTTGACAATCTCGCCTTTTTCCGCTTTTGTGGTCAGCGTGATTATGATTAACAGTGCCAGACCTGTGATAACGTCCTGAATTGCTGTCGGTGCGCCCATCGCGATGAAACCAAAGAAAATAATGTTGATAACAAACTCGCCGATGACGATCGCCTGCAGCGGCATGCCATATTTCTTAAACGCCAGACCGAAGAAGCATCCCATCGTCGGAACGAAGTTACGGCTCATCGACGCCATACCGGTTACCGCTACCATGGAGGAACCGTAGCTGATCGTTAAAATCGCCATAACGCCTAAAAATGCGCCGCTTAAGATAAATGCAAGTACTTTGTACTTATTAACATTGATACCCATGTTTTTCGCTACGAACTCGTTGCTGCCGATCGCATATGTATACGTACCAATCTTTGTATAATTTAAGAAAATGTAAGCTGCCACACATGCCAGAAGTGCCAGAATAATGTTCCACGGCATCTGTCCGAATGCACGGAGGTTGGACGGAAGCGTCTGCTCCACGCCGCCTGCGATGTAGTTGGCAACCGACTCATAGATAAGAGCCAGACCCGTCGTTACAATCATGGACGGGATACGGAGTTTTACATAAAAAACACCGTTTAAAAGTCCGACAATCGTACCAGTCAGCACGCTGCCGATGATAAGACCGGCATATCCCATGCCGAAACGAGAGGCAAATACACAGCCTACAATCGCTGAAAGCATGATGTTCGCGCCGATGGAGAAATCGAACATACCCATAACCATAACAAAGTAAAAACCAACAGCGCCAACCGTCGCGATCAGGCTGGCCTGAAAATAACTCAGCATATTGGCCGGAGAACCAAAATTGCCCGGCGTCAGAGCTTTAAAAATCGCCCAGGAAAGCACTACCAGACCCACCAGGATGATATAACCCTTGGCAGTTCCCGAAAGTTTTTTCTTTCCGGTTGTTTCAACAACAGAAGAACCCATATTTTATACCTCATTCATAACTGCTCAGTTTCTTTTTTCTTTTAAAGAAAAGACCGGCATCGCGCCGTGCGATACCGGCCTTTTCTATTACATTCAGCCTCTTAAAATTCTATAATTTGAATCAGTTTCTGAACTAATTAGTTGCCTGCTCTCTGTGCAGCATCCTCGATGGAGATACCAGCTGCAGTTGCTTTCAGGTCATCCAGGCTAAGCTCGGACATAGCTACCAGTTCCTCATCGGTGTATGGAAGCTGATCTACGAAGTACTGCTCATATGCTTTGTAGTCGTCCGGAGAAGATACATACAGATACGGGAACGGAACATCCTCGAAGTTGCCCTCGATACCTGTGTAGTTGCCCTTGATTGCGTTGTAAACCATCATGAAAGCGATAAGCGGATCGCAGTAATGTCCACCGGACTCACCGGCCATAGAACCATTTTCAAGTCTCTCGCCCAGATCCGGAAGGAAGTCTGTGGAAACGATGTCGATATCCTGAGTCTTGCCTGCACGCTCAACTGCTGCGATAGCGCCCTGAAGCGGGTCACCGCCGCCGCCTGCCGGAATCAGTGCATCCAGAGTCGGATCTGCGGACATCAGAGCCTCTGCTGCCTTGGAACCACCCTCAGAAGAAGTACCTGCGTACTGCGGCTCAGACAGTTTTGCCTGATCATCCGGATGCTCTGCGTTCCATTTCTCAACACCAGCTTTGTAGCCTTCCCATCTGCCAAGCCAGGTAGCGTCGCCCTGCTCCCAGCCGATCAGACCGATGTTTCTGTCGCCCTTGTCCAGAAGAATCTGAACTAATTTTTCACCGTTCTCCGGCTCGTTCTCATGAACAGCGCCGATGTAGTACGGTGATGCGGTTGCTAAATCATAGATATCCTTGCTGTTCTCCTGGCTGATAACACGGAAGAACTGTGCCAGATATACTTTATTGTCATTACATGTCTTAATAGCGGATGTCATCTCTGTATCAGAAGAGTTGCAGATGATGATACCCTGGCATCCTGCTGCTGCTAACTGCTCTACGGATGCGGTAACCTTCTCCGACACATGACCCTGGTCAACATACTGAACCTGAACGCCCAGAGCCTTTGCTGCCTCGTCGATGATCAGCTTACACTGGGAACCAAGTACATCGGTGGAGGACCAGATGGAAACACCGATCTTAATGTCTTTGTTGTCGATCGTCGAAGCTGCTGCCTCGCTTCCTTCTGCTGCAGAAGCATCTGCTGCCTGTGTCGCATTTGCTGCTCCAGAGCCGCCACATGCGGTCATGCTCACTGCCATCGCTGCTGCTGTCATGGATGCAGCGGCACGTTTGAACATTTTTTTCATTCTAACTACCTCCCATAAAATTTTCTTTGCAAGCGGCACCCCAGCCGCACTGCTTTGTTGCTTTTCACAACTTTTAGTAACTTTATTATAACAATCCAGGACAAATTGTGCAAGTAAATACAAGAGCATTTTTTCATAAAGTTGTATTTTATTTCGTATATTGTTATAAATTTAACGCCTGATTTTGACATCATTTTAGTAGAAATACAAATGATGCATAAATTAAAGCGGCTGTTTTCGCTAAACATTTATGCATCATGTATAGGTTTGCTGATTTCCTCTCGAATTATGTCGAATCAAGAGAATACAGCTTTATATTGTTTCTAATATGTACTGTACTTTTTTCAGATGTCTTCTCTCTCTTTGCATGGATATTTCCCGTCATTTTGACTGTTCTATCTTGATGCTGTCATAGCAGACATTCATGCCGGTTTGTCTGTCTCCGGAAGAGAATTTCTACTTTTTCTTCTTTACCATCGCAAGGATCGACTGAAGCACGATGAAGAAGCATAAAAGCGCCGCGATCGTGATACGGGTCCACCAGGAAGAAAGTGTTCCCTGGAAAGTGATAAATGCCTCGATCGTCGCCTTGATAAGGACGCCAAACAGGGTTCCGAATACATTACCGACGCCGCCGGTCAAGAGCGTGCCGCCGATAACAGAGGAAGCGATCGCATCCATCTCGAAGCCCTTTGCCTGCTCAACGAAGCCGCCCAGCGTATTCAGACAGAAAAGGACACTGCCGACGCCGCAAAGGAAACCGTCCAGGATATAGGCTTTCAGTTTTACCCGGCGCACATTCAAGCCCATCATCAGCGCTGACTGCTCGTTGCCGCCGATCGCATAAATGCTGCGTCCAAATTTCGTATATTTCAGCATGATAAATGCCAGAACCAGAAGAACCAGCGCAATCACAACCGTCGGATAGATATATGGATAAATCATCATGCCTTTTTTGTTGAGATAGCCGCCGAACGGAATATAAAGTTTCATCTTCGCCCATGCCATGAAAGTTTCATTCGTAATACTGATCATGTCCTTGGAAATGATCGCAGTCATGCCGCGGGCAAAGAACATACCCGCCAGGGTAACAATGAATGGCTGGATATCCATGTAGGCAACCAGGAATCCCTGTACCAGACCAAAGACAATCCCGGTCACCAGCACGATGAGAACCGCCGGAACCGCACCGATACCGCCTTTTTCCATCATCCATGCCAGCATCATACAGCCCATCGCCACGAAGGAACCGACGCTGATATCGATACCGCCGGTGATCATGACGATCGTCATGCCGATACCGATGACAATCAGACCCGCATTGGAAATAAAGAGGTTTAAGAAGTTCTGTGTCTTGGCAAAGCCCTGTGCATTAAAGAGCACGCAGCCGATCGCGTACATCACGAAGAACAGCAGGATCGTGACAAGAAGCAGGAACGTGTTCTGATTTAATTTCTTCTTTTCTTTCATGATTTATGCCGCCTCCTTTCCTGCCGCGCTCAGTTCTTTTTTCTGTGCCAGGGATTTTCTCCATCTAGCAAATCCCGGAGACTGGAGTGCTACGATGATGACAACCACGATCGCCTTGTAAACCGGAACCTGATCCGAGGATACGTGCATCGCATACAGGGTGGTCGTCAGCGCCTGAATTGTATACGCGCCGATGACGGAACCTGCCAGCGAGAATTTACCGCCGCCGAGGGAGTTTCCGCCGATGGCAACTGCCAGGATCGCATCCAGTTCCATATTAAGACCGATGTTATTCGCATCCGCCGAGTAGATACGGCTGGAAGCAATCAGACCGGAAAGACCGGAACAGAGTCCACAGTACGCGTAGGTGAGGAAAATAATCATAACCGACTTGATGCCGACAAGCTGGGACGCCCGTTTATTGATACCGACCGACTGGATATACATGCCCAGTGCCGTTTTCTTCAAAAGTAACGAAGTCAGTGCCACAACGACAACCGCCACGATAAACGGGGTCGGAACCGGGAATCCCGGAAGGGAAGCGCCCAGAGTGCGGTAGCTGTCCACGCGCACATAAGTAATCTGTCCATCCGTGATCAGCTGTGCGATACCGCGCCCGGCAGTAAACATGATAAGAGTCGCTACCATCGGCTGGATGTTTAACTTTGCAACCAGAAAACCGTTGAAGCAGCCGATCGCCGCGCCGACGATGAGCGCTGCCAGGAAGCCAAGAATCAGCGGATTGGCATATGCAGTTGCTGCGCGCTCGCCGCCGGTTAAGATGTTGCAGCAGACTGCCGCACTGACCGCCATGATCGCACCGACGGAAATATCCGTTCCAGCGGAGGACGATACGACAAGCGTCATGCCGACTGCCAGAATCACCAGCTCTGACGCACGGTTGATGATATCGATTAAGTATCCGTAGAGAACGCCGTTCCGCACCTCGATCGCGAAGAAGTTCGGCGTCGTGACGATATTTACCAGCAATACCAGCGCAAGGCAGAAAATCGGGAGAAACAGCCTCTGCGAGGTAATTTTTTTGAACGTCATATTTTTCATAGCTACTGTCCTCCTGCAATGGTTGACATGATGTTGGACTGGTTCATCTCATCCTCGGAAAGTTCTCCTACCTTTGCACCATCACGCATAACGACCATGCGGTCGCAGGTACGGAGCATCTCCTCGATCTCGGAAGAAATAAACACGACTGCCATGCCCTGTTCTGCCAGTTTTACGACCAGTTTCTGAATCTCTGTCTTGGTTCCGACGTCGATGCCACGGGTCGGCTCGTCCAGAATCAGGAAATCCGGGTTGGTCAGAAGCCAGCGTCCGATGATTACCTTCTGCTGGTTGCCGCCGGAGAGTGATTTGATCGGTGTCTCACGGCTGGCGGTCTTAATCTGCAGCATATCAATGTATTTATCGGTAAATTCTTCCTGCTGCTTGCGGCTGAGCAGGTGGAACATACCGCGTTTTGCCTGAAGTGCCATGATCAGGTTCTCACGCACGGATAGATCCGAGATGATACCCTCGTTTTTCCGATCCTCCGGCAGATATGCCATGCCGGCATTCATCGAAATCAGCGGGTGGCGCGCCGCGATCGGTCTTCCCTTGACGCTCAGCTCGCCCTCATCCGGCTTTTCCGCTCCATAGAGAACACGGACCGTCTCAGAACGTCCCGAACCCAGAAGCCCGGTAAATCCGACGACTTCACCCTTGTGAATCACCAGATCAAACGGCTTTATGTATCCTTTCTTTCCGAGTCCCACCGCCTTGATGACGATGTCCGCTTCGCCGTGTTTCTCCTCACTCTTGGAATCCTTGATCGCTGCCAGATCATCGAAATCCTTTCCCATCATCTTGGCAACCAGCTGGACTCTCGGAAGCTCCGCCGTCGTAAATTGTCCTACCAACTGCCCATTCCGAAGAACGGTGATCTTATCGCAGACTGCATACACCTGCTCCAAGAAATGTGTAACGAATATGATGCCGACGCCTTCGGATTTCAGGCGGCGCATCAGATTAAAGAGCTTTTCTACCTCTCCATCATCGAGGGAGGAGGTCGGCTCATCAAGAATCAATACCTTTGCCGACATATCGACTGCACGGGCGATCGCTATCATCTGCTGAATTGCAATCGAATAATTGTCGATCGTCTGTGTTACATCTGCATGTATGTCAAGGTCCTGCAGCAGTTTGCTGGCCTTTTTATTCATTGTTTTCCAGTCAATCAATCCGCCTTTTCGCGGTTCGCGTCCGATAAACAGATTCTCTGCAACCGTCAGGTTCGGACAGAGATTGACTTCCTGATACACGGTGCTGATGCCCCGGTTCTGTGCCTCCTGCGGGCTGCGGTTGATGATCGCATGATCGCAGCCGTCTATCATGATTTCCCCTGTTTCAAACTCCTCTACACCCGTCAGGACTTTGATCAGCGTGGATTTTCCTGCGCCATTTTCCCCCATCAGGGCATGAATTTCGCCTTTTTTTAAGGTAAAATCCACATTCTGCAGAGCTTTTACACCCGGGAATGTCTTATAAATATGCCTCATCTCAAGAACGGAATCCTTTTCCATAAAAGCTTTGCCTCCTTATTTTTTGAAAAAGAAAGCGCAGGGACGGAAACCTAAGCCTCCAGCCCCGCGCCTCCTGATTGCCAAGTGCCTGCCGTCCGCCGAAACCTCCGGTCTGACACTCATTCACTTACGGTCAAAAGCGATTGCCTGTCCGATTATTAACATTTAAAAATACCATTCAATAGCGAATTAGTAAGCTCTTGTCTTTAAGATTTCTTCCAGATCCATGCTTGTATCGAAGTATGCTTCGTCTACGTACTGAATCTTCTCAACCTCTTCGCCTTTTTCCAGTTTCTGGATGATTTCAGCTACACGCGGACCATGAAGCGGGTTGCACTCGAAGGTTGCGTTTAAGTCGCCAGCGATCATGGACTCGAAAGCTGCCTTTACGGAGTCAAAACTTACAACGATGATGTCGCCGTCCGGACCACAGGTCTTGCCTGCTGCCTTGATAGCATCGATGGCACCAAATGCCTCGTTATCATTCTCACAGATAACAACGTCGATGTCATCATAGCTCTTTAAGAAGGACTCCATAACTTCCTGTCCTTTTGCCTGGGTGAACTCACCAGACTGTCTGTCAAGCATCTTCCAGTTGGAGTGCTCTTTCAGCTTGTTGTCCATACCTTCCGTACGGCCAACCTGTGCGGATGCACCGATGGTACCCTGAATGGTAACCATGTTGATCTCTTCGTCGCCGCGTCCCTGATCCTCTAAGTATTTAGCCAGCCAGTCGCCGCAGGTCTCGCCTTCTTTTACGAAGTTTCCGCCTACCCATGCCTCATACAGGCTGTCATCAGAAAGCTGCATCTGACGGTCAGAAAGGATAACCGGGATACCAGCCTCTTTTGCTTCTTCCAGAACGGTCTCCCAGCCAGTCTCAACAACCGGAGCAACTACGATGTAGTCAACACCCTGCTGGATGAAAGAACGGATTGCCTTAATCTGATTTTCCTGTTTCTGCTGTGCATCGTCGAAAATCAGTTTGTAACCATTTTCCTCAGTAAATGTAGATTTGAAAGATTCGGTGTTGGCTGTTCTCCAGTCAGACTCAGCACCAACCTGTGCATAACCTACGGTAATCAGATCGCCGTCTGCTGCCGCTTCTTTCTCTTCGCCCTCTTCTGCTGCCTCTGTATCAGCCGGAGCTGCTGCCTCCGTCTCTTTCTCAGCCGGATTGCTTGTACAAGCGGTCATGGATAACGCCATTGCTGCTGCTAAAGCTGCGGACACTAATCTTTTTCTCATACTGTTTCCTCCTTATAAGACCCAATATATTTGTTTTTGCGTATTTATTATAACAAAGCACCCCGCATCATGGATACGGGGCATCTTTGGAAAAAGGTATATTATTTTTTTGAGATGTTTGTCGTTTTCTGTGTTTTTCCAGGTGTACCCTTAAAAAAATACAATTTTTTTTGAAAAAGTTATGATTTTTTTTGATTTCCCAAATAAACCTTAAAGCAGGTGCCGATATTCTTTTCAGATTCAACCAGGATCTCAGCCTGATCGCCATAATACATCTGAATCCGCTGCACCACATTATGTAGCCCAAATCCGCCGCTGCCGATCGGGGCAAGTTCCTCTTCCGGCTCCAGGGTCAGCTTGGCGCGCACGGCGGCAAGTTCCACCTCATCCATGCCAATCCCATCGTCCTCCACCTCAAAGACAAGCCCGTTCCGATCCTCATAGCCGCGGATCACAATGCATCCGCCGCCGCGCTTATTTTTGATGCCGTGGTAGAGGGCATTTTCCACCAGCGGCTGCAGCAGCATTTTCAGCACAATCCGGCGCCGGATAGACGGCTCGATCTCGATCGAATAGTCGAGAATGTCCTCGTACCGGATCTTCTGAATCTTTAAATAGCTCCGGATGTGTGATTCTTCCTCCTCGATCGTGATGAAATCGCGCCCGCCCGATAAAACCGTGCGGAAAAAGTCGCTTAAATCCGTCGTCATCTCCACGACCTGGCGGTTGTTGCCGCCCTCTGCCATCCATACGATCGAATCAAGTGTATTATAGAGGAAATGGGGACTGATCTGCTCCTGGTGGAGGCGCAGCTCCAGCTCCCGCAGGTTCTTCTGCTCCTGCCTCGTCTTATCAAGCAGCCGCCGGATGCGGTCGCTCATCTGGTTAAACGCCCGTGCCAGCACGTTAATCTCTTCCAGCCCGCCCGGTCTCGCCCTCGCATTCAGGTTCCCGCGGCCGAGCTGTTCTGCCGTCCTCTGTAACTGCTGCAGCGGTTCCGTGATGGACTTCGTGATCGTAACTGCCAGAAACATACCCACCACCAACACCACCAGAAGAAGCGCCAGATAGCTCTGCACCTGATCCGCCATCTGCACCTTCAGTTCTTTCTGAAGCTGCTCCATGTTGATCATTTCATAATAGGTATACTGCGTAATGTAATCCTGAATCATCGAGCAAAGACCCTGGATGTCATTCTCCCAAATATTGACATTTTCATCGTAATATCCACCGGCGGCGGCATTTCCAATCATTTTATCCACTGCCCGCTCCAGGGAATCCAGACAGGAGAGGATACCTCTTATCTTGATATCACAGTCCGACCCCGGTTCCCGCTCGATCGTCGTTCCGAACGCCTGTCTCGCCGACGCAATCAGGCTGTGGGGATTCTTGACCACCGTCGCATACTTCGTCTCGCCCTCGACAATATCTCCATTTTCGAACTGTTCCGCGTCGATCAGCCCGATCATAACACGGTACATCGAATACTCCATATCCGATTTGAACTTTATGTTGTACTCATTCGCCGTCTTTAGATTCGCCAGAATCGCGTCATAGGAAGCAGAATAGGAGGCGATCATCTTCTGGAACCCGAGCGCCATGCCTGTTAATGGAATGGCAATCACGAAGAGGAGAAGGATCAGACGGGCGCGGAGAGAAAGAGGGCGATATGGACGGGCAGCGGATAACGAATCAACGCCCGGATCCTGATTTTTATTCAACTCTGCCATCTCTTCTGTTTTTCCAATCTGCCCCTGCTCCACTCCCATATCTTTCCTCCCTTTTTGAACACCTATGTACTTTCCTTACTCCTGCCGCGTCTGGCTCGCCTTATACTCTTTCGGCGACTGCCCCATCGCTTTCTTGAATGCCGCGCTGAAATAGTGTGAATCGTTGTATCCCACCTGCTCCCCGATTTCGGACGTCCGGTAGGAGGTACATTTCAAAAGTTCACACGCCCGTTCCATCCGCACCTGCGTCAGATACTCCACAAAGGACTGCCCCGTCTCCTGCTTGAAAATCGAGCTGAAATAGCTCGGACTGACGCCAATGTGCACGGCAATCCGGTTCAGCGACAGGTCGCTCTGGCTGAAATTTGCCCGGATATATTCCTTTGCATCCCGGATCACGCTGCCATAACGGTCGTTCGACGCCCGGTCGCGCGCCTGCAGAGCAGCCGTAAACTCCTCAATCAGATAGGCTTTCGTCATCTCCACGCTCTCGATCACCTTCGGAACCCGTTTTATGTCAACCACGCTTTCCGAAACCTCCGGCGGCTCCGCTTTCAATTTCTTCAAAAACTCCTGCACACAGTAAAAAATATCCATCGTCATATACTGACGCAGCAAGAGCGATTTGTAATTATGTTCACCGATCGCTGCGAAATACTCCTCGACAAACGGACTGCACTCTTCGACTGAGCCGAGCTTTAAAAAATCGTTGATGAGCTTCCGGTCAACACCGCTGTAATCCGTTTTGTCCAGAAATTCTGTATATTTTTCGTAGCTGACAAAATACCGCTCCAGAAGCCTCGATTTTTCTCGTTCTTCCCGGATCTCGTCCGCCGCCTTTTTCAACGCATCGATGAGTCCCGCCGAGGATACCGGTTTCAGCAGATAATCGCTGATTCCTATCTTGATCGCCTCTTTTGCATATTCAAATTCATTGTAGCCGCTGAGCACGATGATCCGCGTGCGCGGAAGCGTCTTTTTCACCAGACGGCTCAGCTCCAGCCCGTCCATAAACGGCATCTTGATATCCGTTACCAGAATATCCGGCTGTGCCTTCAATATCAGCGGATACGCGTACTCGCCGTCGCCCGCCTCCCCCGCAAATTCAAATCCGTGGCTCGCCCAGTCAATATTATCCCGTATACCGTGCCGGATGATCGCCTCATCCTCTACCAGAAACACCTTTACCATGGTTTTCCCCCCTGGACTCCATTTTTCTCTGTCCTTTTTATCCATTTGCCCGAATACACCCGTTTTTCATTTCCGTCCACACGCCATTTTGCCGGCTGAAAATATTCACGCCTTACTTCTTCTCACTCACTTCATACAAATCACTCCGCCGGTTTTCCAGCGACGGAATCTGCTTCCGTATCTTCTCCAGATAATCTAAATCAATCTCCGCATAGGTGATCCCCGGTGCATCCTTTGACCGTGCAATCACCGTTCCCCACGGATCTGCCACCAGGCTGTTGCCGTATGCCGCATATGCCGGTTTCTGTCCAATCTGTCCCGGTGCCACGATGTAACAGCCGTTCTCGATCGCCCGCGCCCGCAGAAGAACCTCCCAGTGATCCTTTCCCGTCGGCATCGTAAAGCTCGCTGGAACAAAGATAACCTGCGCCCCACGAAGCGCCATGAGCCGGTAAATCTCCGGAAAACGCACATCATAGCAGATCGACATTCCAAAAATGCCCAGCTCCGTCTCCACCGTCACAATCGAATCGCCCGGTTTGACCCGGTCCGACTCCCGGTACGGTGTGCCGTCCGCCAGCGTGATGTCAAACATATGCAGTTTGCTGTATGTCGCCAGAATCTTCCCCTCCGGCGAAATCAGCACACTCGTATTTGCCGATCGTTTTTCCCCCGGAAGTGCCTGCGTGATACTGCCCCCGTGAATATAGACGCCGTGTTCCTTCGCTTTCGCGCAGAGGCGCTCGGTCGTGTACCCCGGAATTTCCTCGCGTCCGCCGCCTTCACCGATATTTTTGCCGATCAGATTCATCACCTCCGGGAAACAGATAAGCTTCGCCCCTTTTGCCGCCGCCTCGTCAATCCAGGCGCATGCCGTCTCCAGATTCTTTCCTTTATCATTCTGTGTATCCATCTGCATCAATGCCACTGTATATCTGCGTATCATAAATACCCCCTGTATCCTGTCTATAAGCGCTTTTCTCTCCACAATTACCTATATTTTATTATAGCATCTCTTTTCCACACGGGTCAACCAATGCAAGGCACGTATGCGCGAACAGTAACCCGGCTGTTACTGTACACGCATACGTGTCCAGTAACGGAATTTGCCGTGGCTTCGCATTTCAATACGGCAAATTCCTGCTGCCACCACGTTTTCTTACGGCACTTTCGGTTCCAAAAGTGCCTACCCGTGTACAGTAACCCGGCTTTTCACTTCCGCATATTATAAAGTAAGAATGTTTCAAGGAGCGTAACTGTCCCACTGATACACAGTTACCCAGGTATTTGCTTATGCCGCCCATTCTGGAAGTTTCCGGGCTTTCCTACTCCTACCACACGATATCCGGGGAGACGAAAGCCCTTTCTGATATATCATTTCAGGTAGAAACCGGCGAATTTATCGCCATTGTCGGACCGTCCGGCTGTGGAAAATCCACGCTGCTCTCCTTAATCAGCGGGCTCCTGCCGCCGGAAGAAGGTTCCATTCTTATAAATGGGGTTCCGCTCTCGAAAAGCCAGTGCCGCATCGGTTATATGCTGCAAAGCGACCAACTTTTCGAGTGGAGGACGATCATCCAGAATGCTGCCCTCGGGCTGGAAATTCAGAAAAAAATGGATCATGCCGCGGAAGACCGCCTCCACCGGCTCTTAAAAATCTACGGACTGGAACAATTTGAGCATTCCCGCCCCTCCGAACTATCCGGTGGAATGCGCCAGCGCGCCGCCCTGATCCGGACACTGGCGCTAGAACCGGAGCTTCTGCTTCTCGACGAACCATTTTCGGCGCTCGATTATCAGACACGCTTAACCGTCTGCGACGATATCAGCACCATCATCCGGGAGCGCCGCAAAACAGCGATTCTGATCACCCACGACCTCTCCGAAGCCGTGAGTGCCGCCGACCGCATCCTGGTTCTGACTAAACGCCCCGGAACCATCTGCCGCATCCTGCCGGTTACCTTCCCGCTGTCCGCTAACCGACCGCTGGAACGCCGGAATGATCCGGCTTTTTCTCTTTATTTCAATGAACTATGGAAGACACTGCAAGGGGAGGGCAAAAAGTATGAAATGTAAGAAAGAGTCCACCGCCCAGAAAGCCTACCTCCGCCGCCAGCTCCATCGGCGCCGTCTGGTTCTCTTCTGCCGGATTTTCTTATTCGTTTTCTTTTTAATATGCTGGGAAATGAGCGCCCGACTGGGGCTCATCGACGCGTTTATTTTCAGTTCCCCGTCACGCACCGTGCACTGTTTCCTGCGGATGATGCAGGACAAAAGCATCCTCATCCACACCGGCGTGACGCTCTATGAAACGCTGATCAGCTTTACACTGGTCATCCTCTGCGGGATGATCGGCGCGGTTCTCCTCTGGTCGAGCCGGAATCTTTCAGAGATTCTGGAGCCGTACCTCGTCATGCTCAACAGTCTGCCGAAATCTGCCCTCGCCCCGATTCTCATCGTCTGGCTTGGAAGCAACATCCGCACGATCATCGTTGCCTCCATCTCGGTCGCTGTCTTCGGCTCGATCCTGACACTCCACAACGGATTTTCCTCGATGGATCCCGACCAGATCAAATTAATCCGGTCCCTCGGAGGAAACCGGATTCATATTTTAACCAAAGTCCTGCTGCCAGGCTCAATCCCACTGATTCTCGCCAACATGAAGGTCAACATCGGTCTCTGCCTGGTCGGCGTCATCATCGGTGAATTTCTCGCTGCCAAACAGGGACTCGGATATCTGATCATCTACGGCTCACAGGTATTCCAGATGGATATGGTTGTGATGAGTATTATTCTTTTATGTATTATGTCTGCGGCGCTATATCAAGTAGTAGGAATACTGGGAAAATTTTTACAGCAACAATATCACCAGCATTAAATCTGTCCACTGCTTCACGTTTGCTGTTCTTAAGCGCCTGCATTTTTCCGCATCCTGTTCCCGCCGAAGCCTGTTTCCTGCCGCTTTTCTTTCCTGCATCTTGTAGAAAACTTGCAGGGAACAGACTTTACAGCTTCTGCTCCTTCTCCAGCTTCTCTGCTTCTTCCATCTCCTCTGCCGCCTCGACTGCCGTCTCCTCCGGAGTCTCGCTTTCAAGCGGAGCCGTACCGACCGCGATAAAGGTTCTCGCAGCCGCCAATGGCAAAAAGCCTACATAGGCGCTGTAGATGCCGAACTGACCGACCGCCCACGCTCCGAGTACCACGCCCAGGAAAAAGCTGATGACCGTATAGGTATAAAGAATTGCTTTTCTCTTAAATTCCTTATCCTTTGTCAGACCGTACTGCAGCCAGCCAAGCACCGACTGTTTGAAGTTGTTCGTCATAAAGATCGTCGCGCTGTTAAATCCGTCGGCACCGGAATAGACGCCCCACTGAAATGCGGATGCAAAGAAAATCGGATAAATTCCGACCAGCGCCGGTTCAAGCGGCAGCATCGACGCCAGTGCCAGCGCAGCCGCATCCACCCAGAGGGCAAGTTTCCGCATGTTTATCTTCGTAAAGTTCGTGAGCAGATATGCGGATGCCACGCCCAGTCCAAACAGCACCAGCGCAGCCAGACGCAGAAGGACGTTAAACCATTCCATCGATACCAGTTCCACTCCCATCTCCATCAGGTTGCCTGTCTGAGCAGAGCCAAAGTTTCCGGCATGAAGCAAAATCGCATAGGCTCCGAGAAATCCTCCGACCAGGGATATATTCCAATGAAGGATCGCATCCAGGCGATCCCGAATCACTTTCTGTACCATACCATTACCGCCTTTCGCGGTTGATTGTATCGCGCGGCGGCTGGATCGTCAATGACAATTTACAAAAAATTACCATTTCTATCATAGACATTATCTATATAATGGCAAAAAAGCAGCCCCTGCCACACGACAGGGACTGCCTTTTATATTAGACTCTAAGAGTTAAGCTCTATATCTAATAATATGTAACGATTCACATTCGATTATTTATCTTCTGCGATACGTTTTTTGTTGATGTCTTTCCACATCTCAACGTCTACGCCCTTCCAGCAAAGCTTATCCGGGTTGTAGTACGGGTCTTTCTTTGCTTTCATCTGCTCTTCGTAGTCTTTGTACAGTGCAAATACCTTCGGAGACAGAAGCAGTACAACTAACATGTTGATCCATGTAGATCCACCAAGTGCAAGGTCGGAAAGATTCCAAGCCAGACCGGAATCGATATTGCCCCAGATGAAGATAAGGATAGGCATAACAATCTGCATAATTCTGATAACTACTTTACGGGTAGCTGCTTTATCATCGCCCTGGAACAGGTAAAGAACCGAAGTCTCGCCCTCGTAATAGTAGCTGATTAAGCATGTAAAGGAGAACAGAGCCAGCATGATAGCAACGAACAGCGGAGCAATACTTCCCATAACGGTGCTGCAGGCATTCTGAACGAAGATAACGCCATATGTTCCATCTGCTGCTAACTGAGCCATCTGATCGTGCATTGCACCGGTACCACCGATGTAACCAAACTGTGTATTGTAGCATCCGCTTAAGAGCATCATCAGACCAGAAGCGGTACATACGATAACGGTATCCAGCCAAACACCAGCTGCGTTTGCCATACCCTGTTTAATCGGGTGGCTGGTCTCTGCTGCTGCTGCGGTCGGCATGGATTCACCCATACCAGATGCAGATGAGAATGTGCCTCGTTTAACACCCTGCTGGATAGCGATACCAACGCCGCCGCCCAGAAGAGCTTCTTTGGAACCAAATGCACAGGATACAACCTGAGCGATAACGCTCGGAATCTGACCTGCGTTTGCGATTAAGATAACAACGGTTGCAATCAGGTAAATGCCTACCATCGGCGGAACCAGCATAGATGCTACAGAACTGATTCGTTTAACACCACCCATAACTACAACTGCCATAGCCAGTGCGATAACCAGAGCTGAAATCCACATCGGAATACCTAAAGCGTTCTTAAATCCATCGCAGATTGTATAGGTAGCTGCTGCCGGCATGAATAATACAACGCCCAGTCCGAAGAATGCTGCATAGAAGGCACCATAAGCTTTCCAACCAAGACCTCTCTCAGCACAGTAAGCGCCGCCGCTTCGATACTGACCATCGATACGGTTCTTATAAAGTACGGATAATGTACACTCAGTAAAGCAAACAGCAGAGTTTGTCATACCAGCGATGATCATCCAAAAGAGTGCGCCAGGTCCGCCCATGTAAAGAGCTACGGCTACACCGGCTACGTTACCGGTACCAACACGCATCGCCATGGTTGTACAGAAGGATGCGAATGAAGAAATACCGGATTCAGACTCCGACTTGTCAATGATCCGGCTCCACATATCTTTGAAATGAACAAACTGGAAAAAGCCGAGACGGATTGTAAAGTATAAACCACTACCAACAATCAGAACTAACATTCCAACGCCCCAAATGGGTCCGTTCAACATACCGACAATGTTGTTAATTGCTTCCATATAAAGTTCCCCCTTTATTTGATGTAGTGCCGCGCGCTGGCTAAGCAAGTTTTTCAATTCGCTCAAAAAACTTCTTGCTTTTGAAAAAATTATATCACTAAAGTGAAATTTGTTCAATAACATTATTTGAATTTATTATGCAGGATTTTCATAAAATAACGCAAAGTCATGAATCCATCTGTTTTTTTCATGAAATAAATTGCACTTTTTCGAGCGTCAATTAGTATAAATGCACAAGATATCATGATATTTTGTCTACAACTGCGCCATTTTCCGTTAGACTCCCGTTCAGAATTTTGTCCATTTTCTTTCGGAGTTTCATGAATTTTGTTTACCATTTGTTTATTTTTTAACTTTTTGTGTGTTTCATTTAGATGAATTTTTTATGTTGTATTTGAGATCGTAGGCATATTTCTATCTTTTTCTCCCATTTCTTTCACGAATATGATATACTAGGGACACTTGGCAGAGCCATCGGAATGAATGTCCGCCGCACACGCACCCATGTAATCCGCCCGGATATTCCGTATGAATCAGATTCGCATTCTACATAATTCTTACAAATCTTCTCATCCTCCTTTGGTATCTGTCAGCTCTGTACATTTTATGAATCAGACCGAACGCTTATTACGAAAATGGAGGGAGTATTTTTTGGATCTCAAAGATATGCGGCTTTTTTTAGCCATTGCAGAAGAAAATAACCTGACGCGTGCCGCCCAGAAAAACGGTTACACACAGTCGGCGGCAAGCCATATGCTGCGAAATATTGAAACAGAACTCGGGTTTTCCCTGTTTTCGCGTTCCCAGAGAGGACTTGCCCTGACGCGGAACGGCGAGGCACTGCTTTCCCCGATCCGGCGGACGCTGGCAGCGGCGGAATATTTTGATCAGACAGCTGCCTCCATCCGGGGTGTCCAGACCGGGCACATCCGGATCGGCGCTTACTTAAGCGCTTCCGTCCAATGGCTGCCGCCCGCCCTCAAAAAGTTTCTTACCGATTACCCGGATATGACCGTGGAAGTGCTGGAGGGGTGTTCACAGGAGATTGAAGGATGGCTGGAAAATGGCTCCATCGATTTCGGCATCGTCGGCCCCCACCCGGACGGAAAGATGGACTGGCTTCCCCTGAAAAAAGAACCCTACCTGGCTGTCTGCGCGAACGATTCCCCTTATGCAGAATATGAGCGCTTTGACTTAAAAGATCTCCCCAAGGTTTCTTATATAGAAGAAAAAGGGGAAACCGACCTGCTGCGCCAGTTCCAGCAGCTCGGTATCGCACCGCCCAAGCCAGTGTTTACCTCGCAGAACACCTACTCCATGCTCGCGATGGTCAGCCACAACCTGGGGGTCTGCATCCTGCCGGAGCTGGTCGTCCGCGATATCTCTAAAAATGTTGTCCGGCTGCCGCTCAATCCGCCGATGGAGCGCGTGCTCGGCGTCCGGATTCCGTCAGCAAAAAAAGCGTCCCCAGCTGC
Organism: Clostridium sp. AF27-5AA; assembly: GCF_003478415.1. Lineage (NCBI taxonomy): Bacteria > Bacillati > Bacillota > Clostridia > Eubacteriales > Clostridiaceae > Clostridium > Clostridium sp. AF27-5AA. Next base: position 13,559 of record NZ_QUFH01000005.1, on the reverse strand, counting down.
CAGCCTGCTGATCGCGCAGCTGCAGCGGACAGTGTTTGAGTTGGAAGGACCACTTTTATAGTCAGATGCTTTTTAGAAACTTAAGATGAAAGTTTTGGGAAAAGAGGAGTCATTCGAATATGAATTTTCAATCAATGGAATATTTTGCCGCGGTTGCGAAAAACCGCAGCTTCACTAGGGCCGCCGATGCGCTGCATATTACCCAGCAGACATTAAGCGCCCATATCGCCGGAATCGAGCGGGAGCTTGGATGTCCGCTCCTAATCCGTCACATCCCGCTGGAGCTTACCTATGCGGGGGAGGTATTTCTGCGCTATGCAACGGAATTTAATACAAAATACGACTGTATGCTTCACGAATTTGGCGATATTTTAAATAACCAGACAGGAAAACTGCGGATCGGCATCGCATTCACGCGCGGACACGCCATCATGCCGAAGCTGATCGCCGCCTTTCAAAAGGAATATCCCGGCGTGGATGTGGAACTCGTCGAATCTTCCAACGATGTGCTGCAAAAATACCTGCTGGACGGCACAATTGATCTGGCGATCGCCAATTTTTCAGTTCGCATTCCCGGCATCATTCTGCGGGATTTCTATGAGGAAGAGATGGTTCTCATCGTCTCCACTGCCCTGCTGCAGAACATTTACGGCAAACAGACCGAAGCCATTATCCAGGAAGTCAGCCGCCATCACCGCTACTCCCTTCTGGCTCCGTGTCCGTTTCTCCTAAACCGTGAACATGATCTAGTCGGACGCATCGGGCGGAATATCCTCGCGACAGACAACTTCGTCCCCTCGGTTCATGCCTGCTCTGACAACATCGCTACCCTGCTTGCCCTCTGCGCGATGGGAAAAGGTGCCTGCATCAGCCCGAAAAACCTCGCATTTTCTATTCTCAGCAAGGAACAGCTGGATACACTCCATGTCTTTACGCTCGGGGAAGAAGCGCGGTACCCGATCAAATTTGCGTGGCTGGAACAAAGCTATGAGTGGAATATGATTTCACGGTTTATTGAATCGTCGCTGAAATGCACTCATTAAAAACAGGGGAGACAGCCTCACACACACCGCTGTCTCCCCTGTTTATTCCCCAAATGGTCCCTGTGCGCCCCGGCGCACGCCTCTTATTCATCTACCAATGTAATCTGTACCCGTTTCCCCATCGCCGCTGCGATCTTTACCATAAAATCCAGCGACGGATTGTAGCTGCCGCTCTCGAAGCGGGTGATATTCGGCTGGGAAATCCCCGCCTTTCTGCCAAGCTCCGTTTGTGTCATGCCGTTTAACTTACGATTCTGCTTAAATCCCTCGATCGTCGCCTCCCGCGCCTCCTGCTGCCAGCGCTCCATCCACTGTCTGTATTCCGCATCCGTCTGAAACGTCTCCGGAATCCTGTTTGCGTTTTTCATTGTGCTACCTTCTCCTTTTCGAATCTGCTCTGCCGCGGCGCCACCCTCCCAAAGCCCGCCGCTGCCGTCCTCTATAGAATACCATCTTTCCACCCTATAAATCAAGGTATTTCCCTGTAACGGTTCACCGGCAGTTACTTTAGATCGCCTTTTCCCCTAAAACATACGATTCGCGCGCTCTGCCACTTGAAAGCAATGCCTCTCTTCTGGTATAATAGATGGACTTATGCAAACATCTGCCTGACCGCTTCCAATCGGCGGACTCCCAGATATTTGCGGCAAATCTTATATAATGTTTGAGGAGTTACAATTTCATGGAAAAAAGAGAATCTTTCAACAGTAAGTGGGGCTTCATCCTCGCCTGTATCGGCTCAGCGGTCGGCATGGGAAATCTCTGGATGTTTCCCACCCGCGTCTCCCTGTACGGCGGCGGCTCGTTCCTGATCCCGTACTTTATCTTCGTCGCCCTGATCGGCTCCACGGGTGTCATCGGGGAAATGTGCCTGGGACGCGGCACCCGCTCCGGTCCAATCGACGCGTTCGGCGCTGCCTGCGAGACACGCGGCAGGCGCAAACTAGGTGACGCGCTCGGTTTCATCCCGGCAGCCGGTTCCCTCGCGATGGCGATCGGCTATACCGTCGTCATGGGCTGGATCCTAAAATATGCCATCGGAGCCTTTACCGGTGCCACGCTTGCCCCGGCTGACACAGACGGTTTTGCCTCTGCTTTCGTCTCGATGGCGTCCGCATTTGGAAACAATGGCTGGCAGCTTGCCGCCCTCTTCTTCTGCATTCTGATTCTGATGTTCGGCGTCGGAAGCGGAATCGAGAACGCCAACAAGCTGATGATGCCGGTATTCTTCATCCTGTTTGTCTTTTTAGGCATCTACGTAGCATTCCAGCCGGGTGCGATGCAGGGCTACCGCTACATTTTCCGCATCGATCCTGAGATCCTCGCAGACCCAAAAACATGGATTTTCGCACTGGGGCAGGCATTTTTCTCCCTGTCCGTCGCCGGAAATGGAACCTTAATCTACGGTTCCTACCTCTCCGATGAGGAAAACATCCCGGCATCTGCCGCGCGGGTTGCCCTGTTTGATACGATCGCCGCGATTCTCGCCGCCCTCGTCATCATCCCGGCAATGGCAACCACCGGTGCAAAACTTGATCAGGGTGGTCCGGGACTTCTCTTCATCTACCTCCCGAACCTCATCCGCTCAATGCCGGGCGGTACGTTGATCGCGATCATTTTCTTCGTAGCCGTTCTCTTCGCTGGGATGACCTCCCTGCTCAACCTCTACGAAGCACCGATCGCCACCGTTCAGGAAAAACTCCACCTCGGCCGCGTCCCTGCCTGCGCGGTTATCGGTATCATCGGAGCTGCCGTCTCCCTGTTAATCCAGGGCATCGTCTCCGACTGGATGGACGTTCTCTCCATCTACATCTGCCCCCTCGGTGCCGGACTCGCCGGAATCATGTTCTTCTGGGTATTCGGAAAAGACTATGCAGAAACGCAGGTCAACAAAGGCCGCGAAAAGAAATTTTCAAAATGGTTTGTACCGGTGTGCCGCTATATTTATATTCCGGTATGTGCGCTGGTATTAATATTAGGCATCGCATTGGGCGGTATTGGATGATATGAAAAAGAATGTGCCTTGGCACATTCTCGCGGAGCGTTTTTTATTTCTTAGGACGCAATTTCCTATGAAATAAAAAAATGATTGACAAATCTCATTTCCGCGCTATAATAAGAATAATCATTTAAAACCCACAAAACAAGTAGGAAATATATTTTTATAATCGTTTATGAATTTTAAGGAAAGGAGGAAACCATCATGAGAACATCTTATTCAGTTATGTCTGCTATGTGTTGTTGTATGGAGTGTATGTGCTGCTGTTGCTGTGACACTCTTACTTTTGTTGTGCAGACAGATAACTGGATGATATCTTCATGAGGTTTTTCTCATCTTTCTTTCACTGGAAAGTGATAGATACAATCCAATTTAGGAGGTCTGGACAACCAGACCTCCTTTTTTGTACCTATTTATATTTTAGTATGCAAAATCAAACAATTATATTGCATTCAAATATATCATTCGTATAAAAAACGCGACACATACAGAAGTCATTTTTCAGGAATTATCCCTTAAAAATGTGCTTCCCCAGATAAACAAAGTTAAAGGAGACCAGAAATGATTCGATTTGAACATTTAAGTAAAACATTCCAGACGAAAGACGGTGCATTTGAAGCACTGAAGGATGTGTCCTTCGAAATCGAAAAGGGCGATATCTACGGCGTCATCGGTTACAGCGGTGCCGGAAAATCCACCCTGATCCGAATGGTAAACGCCCTGGAAAGACCGACTTCCGGAAAGATTTTCGTCGAAGATAAGGACATTGGAAGCCTGAGTGCAAAAGAGCTTCGCAGCCTCCGAAAGGGAATCGGAATGATTTTCCAGCAGTTCAACCTCCTGGAATCCAAGACAATTTACGACAACGTCGCGATTGCCCTGAAACTAAACGGTACCCCGAAAAAAGACATCGAAGCGCGTGTGAATGAGCTGCTGGAGTTCGTCGAACTTTCCGATAAGAAGTCCTACTATCCGGGACAGCTCTCCGGCGGACAGAAACAGCGCGTCGGTATCGCAAGGGCGCTTGCAAATAATCCGTCGATTCTTCTCTGCGATGAGGCGACCAGCGCCCTCGACCCGAAAACGACCGATTCCATTCTCGATTTGCTAAAGAAGATTAATGAAACTCTTCATATTACAATTGTGATTATCACACATGAGATGAATGTCATCCAGAAAATCTGTAATAAAGTCGCCGTCATGGATTTCGGTAAAGTCGTAGAAACGGGCTCTGTCATCCAGGTTTTCTCAGACCCGCAGTCCGATATCGCCAAACGGTTTGTCGGCAATCTCATCCGCGACGTTATTCCGGAACCGCTCGTCGAGAGCATCCGACGTGAAACGCGGAACAGCCGTCTGCTCCGCATCAAGCTGGAAAATACAGACAGCACCGAGCCGCTTCTCTGGGATATCAACCGGCGGTTTGAGGTGGAAACCAACATTCTCTACTCCACCATCAACGTCATTCAGGGCATCGTCGTCGGCATCATGCTCGTCCTCTTCATCGGAAGCGACGAGGAAATCAAAAAAGCCGAGCGCTACATTCTCGAATCAAACGAAGAATATAAGGAGGTTATATTACCATGATTCAGCAGTATTTAGGCATTTCGCCGGACAAACTCATCAAGGCCGGTTGGGAAACCCTGTATATGGTCGGTTTTTCCCTGATTATCGGTTCCATCGTCGGATTTTTCATCGCCATTGTCTTATGGCTGACCCGCAAAGGCGGGCTCAAGGAAAATCCATTGCTTTACACGATTTTAAACGGTTTCATCAACATCATCCGAAGCACACCGTTTATCATCCTTCTGGTATGTGTAATGCCCTTTACGAAAATCATCGTCGGCACCCGGATCGGTACCAAGGCGGCTATCGTGCCGTTAGTTATCTATACCGCCCCATTTTTAGCAAGACTTCTTGAGACATCGCTTCTGGAAGTCGGCGGTGGCATCATCGAGGCAGCCCAGTCGATGGGAGCGACCACGTTCCAGATTATCGTTCATTTTGTGCTTCCGGAAGCATTTGCTTCGGTTATCCTGGCTCTGACAACCGGCACCATCGCCCTCATCGGAGCAACTGCGATGGCTGGCTACATCGGAGGCGGCGGCATCGGAAACATCGCCCTGACCTACGGCTATCAGACCTTTAACTTCCCGCTGATGTTTGCGACCGTTTTCATCCTGATTGCATTTGTCTGGATCATCCAGAGTCTGGGAAATCGGCTGTCACAGAAGAGACGGACACATCAGTAAACCAAATCATATCATAAAAGCTATTAAATTATTTTATATACAAAATAATAAAACGAAAAAAGGAGAACCCCATTATGAAAAACGTAAAAGCCTATGTAAGAACCACCCTGACCGCCGGTCTGATCCTCGCAGCTGCTGTTCTGGGAGGCTGCTCAAAGAGTGATGCTGGAAGCTCCGCTGCTGATACTGCCGCTGCTTCTTCCGGCACCGAATCTGCTGCTTCCGCCGATGCTTCCAATTCTAATAAGAAGGAGCTCAAATACGGAAAAGCTGCCGGTCCGTACACTGTCTTATTTGAGGATGCCATCAAACCAATTCTGGAAAAAGAGGGCTATACACTCACCGAGGTTGATTTCTCTGACCTTCTCCAGAATGACCTTGCTTTAAATGACGGCGAAATCGATTTCAATGTAGAGCAGCATACCGCTTATGCCGAAAATTTCAACGAAGCCCAGAAAGGTAACCTGGTCCCTATTTCCCCGATTCCTACCGTTCCGGCTGCCATCTTTTCTGCCACCGAAACCTCTCTGGACGCCATTCAAGACGGTGCCAAAGTAGCCGTTCCGGACGATGCCGCCAACACAGCCCGCGCTTATGTACTCTTACAGAAAGCCGGATGGATCACCTTAAACCCGGATGTGGATCTCTCCACTGTCACCCAGGCGGATATCACGAAAAACCCTTACAACATCGAATTTACCGAAATGAACTCCACCAATATTCCAGCTGTTTTAGACGATTTTGATTATGCGGTTATCACCGGAAGTATTGTATACAATGCAGGAATTGATCCATCCACTGCCCTTCTTCAGGAAGATATTCTGCCCCATCTGCTTCTTCAGGTCGTTGTAAAAGAGGAAAATAAAGATGCTCAGTGGGCAAAAGATATCGTTGCTGCTTACCACTCCGATGAATTCAAAGAATATTTAGACAAGAATAACAATGGTTTATGGTTTGTTCCGGAGGAACTGTTTAACTAATAGGAAACAGCATCAGAAGGCACCAGCAGGAAACAGGAGGATTTCACATGGCTCTCATTTTAGATAAAACCGAACAAAAAATTGTCGATATCATCGACGCACACCGCAACGAGATCATCGAATTCGCCAAAGATATCTACACCCATGCAGAGCTGGGTTATAAAGAATACAGAACTGCAGAAAAATTTGCTTCTTTCATGAAAAATCTGGGTCTTGAGACAAAGGAAGGACTGGCTGTCACCGGTGTCAAAGCCTACTTAAATGAAGAAGAAAAAACGAATGTAAGTCTGGCTCTCATCGGGGAACTGGATGCGCTCCGCATCCCGGAACATAAATATGCCAATCCGGAGACTCAGGGAGCTCACTGCTGCGGACATCATGCCCAGCTGGCCGGTGTCATCGGTGCAGCCCTAGCTCTGACCAATGAAGATGTAAAAAAAGAGCTGGACGGACAGGTTGTATTCTTCGCCGTACCGGCAGAGGAATATGGTGAGATTGAATTCAAGAACTCCCTGACCGCCCAAGGAAAAATCAAATACGGCGGTGGAAAATGTGAACTCATCCGCATCGGTGCTTTTGATGACATCGACCTGGATATCGTCCACCACACCGGTGATAAAGATATCAGTGTCGGTTCCCACTCCAACAATGGTTTCGTCTCCAAGGTCATTCGTTATAAGGGACTGGCTGCCCACGCAGCCGGTGCCCCGCATCTGGGAGTCAATGCATTAAATGCAGCTTCCCTCGGACTTTCTGCCCTGGCTTACCAGCGCGAAACCTTCCGGGATGATGACCATGTCCGGATTCATCCCATTATCACAAAAGGCGGAAATCTCGTCAATGTAGTACCGGATGAGGTGGTAATCGAAACTCTGGTACGTGCCGCCAACAAGGATGCCATCGCCGATGCTGCTGCCAAAACGGACCGTGCCTTCAAAGCCGGTGCCATCGCCGTCGGTGCCGCCTGCGAAATCACCACCATGCCCGGATACCTTCCGGCTCTGAGTGAAAAAGCCGATGAATCCATCCTGGCAGCCGCTGAGATTGCCGCACAAACCAGTGAAAAAGATTACCAGATCGTCCAGGAAGATACCCTCGCCTACAGCGGCGGTTCCACCGATGTGGGGGATGTACAGCATCTGCAGCCGGTCCTTACCTTCAACACCGGCGGTAAAGTAAGCGGCCTCCACTCCGTTGATTTCGATATCGTGGATGAAGAGCTTGCCTATGTGGTCACTGCAAAAATCTTCGCCCTCTCCGCTTACCGCCTGCTTCGGGACGAGGCTGTGAAAGCAAAAGAGATTGTAGCGAATTATCAGCCCATCTTTACCAAAGAGGAGTATATCAAATATATGGATTCCTTTATTAAGACGGAGACGTATCAGTAAGATAACAGAAAAGAAGGACGGGAGGTACTTTTTACAGCACCTTCCGTCCATTTACAGTCAACTTAAAGGTCGTTCCCAGTATCTCCGCCGATTTCCGGCAAAGCATCATTCTTCCCAGGAAAATCTCGAAATAATCATACATGGAACATATCTTTTCATCTACCTGAAGATTCAGGGCAATAACTGAACGATCCTTTTCAATCTTAAGTTTGGACTCTGTTATCGCATAATTCACACGGTCGTGGATATCAAAAGCGGCTCTCTCTTTTTCACGAACACGGCTTCTTCGCACATCCGTCTTATCAGCGATAATCAGAGTTGCGGATATTACATCCTCCGCACTTCCGGCGTGCGGCAGTCTCACCGTAGACACCGGCTCCGTGGGAACAGAAGACCGAGCCGCTTGGGTTTGCCAAATCCGCATCCGGATCATAACCGGCTGCTTCGATGACCTCTTCCTCATTATGGCAGGGTCCATATCCATCTAGGGATGAAACCGGTGCACAGCCGGTAAGTATCGCCTGTCCATCCTCCAGAACCGGTTCTTCAAAAACCGCAAACCGGCGTTCCAGATCCGTCATTGCACGTCCTACCATCTTGTCCGGTATCGTCAGATGAAATGCATAAAATGGCTCCAAAAGCATCGAATGTGCCTGCATCAGGCCATGACGGATAGCCCGGTAAACCGACTGACGTAAATCACCGCCATTCAAGGTATTCACAGGCAATTTTACTACCTGTTATGATACCATGAATGGCGGGGATTATAAAATTTTATCATCGGTTGATGAAATTCAGTACCACCACAAGCAGCAATATATGAACTGGATAAAATGCATAACAAAGATACTGGAATGGTTTACTGTGGTAGCCTTGTCTGCCGCGGTACAGCCAGATGGGGATCAATGCCAAAAGCGCAAGCCCCTGCTGGCACAGTTCAAATTCCATGCCAAAGAGCTGAACCGGATACATCAGACCGCCCAGCAGTTCCACATTCAGCCAGTATAGGGCAGCCAGCTGTCCCAAGAAGCACCACCATTTCCGCCCATGTAGGAAATAGAACACAAATACCGTCAGAACACCAACCCCGTAGTAATCCACCATGCAAAGAGTTCCCAGTACCAGACCTGCCGGCACAACCAAAACGCACACCAGCAGATACATCCAGGTTTTTCCTTTTTTCCGTACCTGTTCCATAAGCCAGACACCTAAAAGGCCCAACAGGAATGTCCAGAGGACATTCTGGTGAACCGGATAAAACCAGGTACCGCCGTACATCAAATCAAAGGGAATTTCTGAAAGCACTGCAAACAGCAGCATCCGAAGGATGTACTTTTTAAAGCTTCTGGTGTGGAAGTACCCCTCCACCGCCATAAAAGCGAAGATAGGAAATGCCACTCTTCCGGCACAGGTAAGCCACTCCCTAGCAGGAAGAAGCGTCGCCCAAAGGTGATCCATCAGCATAAGTGTCATGGCGATAATGTGCAGGACAGCTGCAGTAAGTTCAAAGTTTTTTGAAGCAGATGAATCCATTCAGTTCTTGTTCCTTTCCTATTGCATTTCTATCGTATAATTATAGCTGTATGTGTGAACATAAAGCATATTGTCCTGAGGCACCAGAAGATCCGGCTGTTTTTTCAGCTCCAGGCTTGCAATAACCTCGCCGGTGTGAAGGTTGAGCTGATAAAGATAATCCTTTTCCGAGGTAAAACCATACCCGCAGATAATAACGTCCTTTTTTACAATAAAATTCATGGTGTTACAGGTCTGATCCCCACTTCGCCAAAGAAGCTTGTTATTTTCCAGATCATAGGCAAACATAAAGCAGCTATCCGGCTGTGCGTAACCATTTGTCACACTGATGCCATAAAAGATATCATCCAGGAGGCAGGCATTATTGCCATTGATATACCATTTATCCGTTGGATACTCCAGCACATACAGACAATTTCCGGAAATATTTTCATAAATATACAGCGCATCCCCGGACCAGATATACTGATATTCGTCATCATAGAAATTATTCCATTCCTTTCCGACCATAGGAAGGGATAACTGTTTGCTTTCATACCATTCGTTCGCAAAATCGATTCCATTTTCCTCTTCCGACACAATTTTTAACGTTAACGGTGAAACTGCATCTCCCTTCGGATGAATCTCCCCAACTCCGGATAAGTCAATGGTGATATACTTAGTTTCAGGAGCCGCATTTTCCCCTTCCCCTGCATCCTCATTTTGAATCAATACGGACTCCTCACCGGTCTCCCGGACACTTTCTGCAACACTTGACTCATTTTGCATCGTATAATCCATGTCCTTCTTGCCACAGCCAGCCAGGGTAAGCAAACAAGTCCACACAATCATAAAAGTTAGAAGTTTTTTCATATATATCCATTCCTCTATGCTCAAAAAGATGTTATCACTTTGGATGAACTTTCTTCTGAGCCATTTCTATTTGAACACGTTGAGAAGTTACCTTAACTTATCTCTATATCAAAACATGCCCGGCAGTTTCGCCGCCAGGAATAATCCAGCACCAAATGAGATCAGATTGGCCACAAAGGAATACAGGATATAATATGCATCCTCCTTTTTCTTTTCTGATAGCCTCTTAAGAATTGTGCAATACAACACTGCCTCCAGAGCAAATACAATCAGCTCAAAAAGTACATAGAAAAATGTAAATGCAAGAGGGCCGGAATTATAATTAATCACATTGAGCAGCACATTTAAGATAATTTGCGTAATAATGTTGACAACAGCCAGAATCAACAGCTGTTTTTTCTGTCTGAAACCAAACAGCAGCGCCACCAGCATTTCGATTAAAATAGTAAGGACGATCCTTGCCCCAAGAGCCAGCATCTCCTGCCGGTAATTATACGAACGGTAGGCCTCAATCCGCTCATTGGTACTCAAATCATCATTGTATTCCACCGAACCGATATCCACACCATCCATATCCACTGTATAATACGTATCAAATGCATAACGAGCATAAATTCCACTGGATACAAAGGTTTCCGTTTCCGGATAATACAGAAGAATCTTAAAATCACCCGGCGGATAATAGGTCCATGCAAGCTCTTTGCTTTCACTTACCTTCCAGCTCCGCTGCAGAAAATAGTATCCATCCGGATCCTTGTAATTCACAAAGATCTCCCAGATACCAGGATCCATGTACTCTTTTGGGGCACTCTCCATTCTTCCATCCCAGGCACTTGCCGGACCAGTAGATTTCTCCTTCGACAGCAAAGTTCCATAACAGAGCTCATCCCCCATATGCTCAAACTGAATCCGAACAGAGGCCTTTGGTCCCATATCGGCATTGACTGTCATCGGAAATGCTGAAACTGCCATTATCATACACAAAAGCATTATAAAAACAAGACTGTATTTTCTATTTTTCATACCAAAAGCCTCCCTTCAGATATTTTTATTCTGGTGAAAAATCTCATCGGCATTCTTGCTGCAAAATACTACATCCGATGGGAATTATCTTCCATCTTGTAAACAAACAGGCGGTTCATCCCCTCCGCCATGGGTATTCAAATTCCAGACGATTCCCAATTCATCACATATTCTTTTTCTCCTGTGAATTCGTCCATCTCTTCACTCTGAATAGTAAATCCTTCTCGTTGATAAAAAGACATTGCCCTGACATTCTTCTGGTATACCTTTAACTGTAATCTGTCTTTTTTATCCTTGATGTAATCCAACAATATTTTACCTATGCCACGTGACTGCATTTCATCAGAAACAAAAATACCTTCTATATATTCATCATTTATTCCTATAAAGCCTTGAATCATTTTATCATCTTCATACACATAAACTTCCGCCTGTGGCAGCATTTCCTTCACGAATTCATAATTACTTATCCAGTATTGTTCAGGAATAAAAAAATGTGCTTTCAGATTAGTTTTCAACCATATATCAGCGGCTCTATTTATATCTGCCTTCTGCAACTTTCTAATCATAACGATTATTCTCCATCCAACCTGATTATAACACGATTAACTCATTACGATTTACCTATCTGTACTCAACAATTTCTTCGAAAGGTTTCCTTGGTCTTTTAGCCGGAACTTCATTGGCAAAGCCAATCGCAACAATTCCTGTCAATTGGCTGTCTGTTCCGATAAAATCCATCAGCTCATTATAGGCAAAACAAGTATTGGCAATCCATAAGGTGCCCAATCCATATCCCGTTGCTGTCAGAATCATATTTTCAATCGCCGCACCTATGGACAGTGAATCACATATTTCAACAATTCGCTTTTCATTTTCAATGCTTGCAAATGGAGTATGCTGGTTGGTATTAAGCACTGCTATAAGGCATGGGGCCTCCTGCATGATTCTAACGGTATTCTCAGCATCCGGTATGGCAAATGCCCATTCCGGCATAAGTTCATGGGTCATTTTTTCTGAATTTATACCATGACGCATGACATCAACCAGTTTATCTTTTTCTTTCCCCTGATATACAATAAATTTCCAAGACTGCCTGTTTTTAGCAGATGGTGCAAGGGAAGCACTGTATATGATCTCGTCAATTAACTTCCTTTCGATCTCATCTGGCTTATATTTTCTTATACTTCTTCTATTCTCAATTTCACGTATCATAGATTTCTCTCTCCTTTAGAACCTTGCCCTCAAGACTCATCTTCTCCTATGATTTCCAACCCATCCATCCCAACATGACATTTCAGGAAAAGCACCTCAACACCTGCTGCCTTTGCCTCGTGAAGTGCAGCGCCAAATTCGGGATGCGTTTCCGTATTCGGCCTGACTTCACTAATGCCTTCCATTTGAATCACAAATGCTATCAAACATTTATATCCTTGTCCGCACGCAGCTGCAAGTTCCCTTAAATGCTTAACTCCTCTTTCCGTCGGGGCATCTGGAAAATATCCAACTCCGTCTATCTCAAGGGTGCAGCCTTTGACTTCCATTAGATATTTTTGCTTTCCTTTTTCCATATAGAAATCCAGCCGGCTATTTCCAAAGGTATACTCTGGTTTAATAGAATCATACCCCTGTGTCATCAGCCATTCTTTTACCACTTTATTCGGTGCCTGAGAATCAATGTTAACCCATATCTTATTCTTCTTAACTGCAATCAAATCATAGCGAGTCTTTCGATTTGGATTCTTTTCTATGCAATCTTCCAAAATCACTTCCGCCCCCCGCAGCAGTAATTCACGACAACGTCCCGTATTCTTTACATGAACCGATTCTACCTCTTCCGAGCCATCAATCTTTACCCGCGCAATAAAACGATTGGGACGTTCTATGAAAATTGCTTTCACTATCTTATCATATTTCATGTGACGTTTCCTATTATATGTACTGAAACATTCATTTTACACGATTGGATTCACTGACAGCGGCCTGTGCTTTGCAGTATAATAATCACAATCAATTCGAATAACAGTGAACTACTCGGTAACTAAGTTACCAAAGCATCTGAAATCTGGTGGGATACCGCCTTTTTTCAGGGTGCGTCCATGACACCACTACCGCTTACCTTTCGGCTATACAGCTACTTTTATTATTTCTGGATTCTTTAGTCCGGTTACGGACAGTTCTTTCTGTTTTCCGGATACGGAAAGATGTTTACGCAGGATATTAAATGCTCCTACTGCATCCGCATTATATCTTACTCCATCCGTTATATACATGCCCCGCTCTTTTCTGTTTGATGCTTCTGCATATCTTTTTGATATTTCTGGTGAAAACGGGCTGCACTGGCTGGTATCGCTTTCCAGTTCTGGTTCTTTGACCTCATAGATAACGATAAGGTCACATTTTCCATCTTCCGGTGGATAGATCCGCAGTTGCTTTATGTGATCCATGTTCCTGAAAATCTTATTTTCAAGATATAGAAATTTTTCATG